>DAOVHI010000116.1 GCA_030671985.1 bacterium | reverse complement strand
TTTTCATCAACAAGAATAGGAACTTCAAAGCGTAATGCAAGGGCTATTGCATCGCTTGGACGCGAATCAATAAGAAAAGTTTTCCTTCCCTGTTTAATCTTTATTTTCGCGAAAAACGTGTTCCCATTAAAGCCGTCTATGTTTACTTCCAATATTTTCGCTTTGCACGCTTCAATTACAGATCTTATAAGGTCGTGAGTTAATGGTCTTGCTGAAGCTAATCCAACTAATTTCACTGCAATGGCACTTGCCTCAGATATTCCTATCCAGATAGGAAGAGTTCTTTTTTTTTCACTATTTTTCAATATCATAATAGGCATATTATTCGTTGGATCTATTGCCACACCTGAAACAAACATCTCTATCATACTCATTCTACCGAATTCCTTGTTTCTATTTATACTCCAATCCGAGCTATCATACTGTAATTTATTCAGCTTTTCAACAAGATGTGCCAGCAAAGCATTTAATCCCGTTCCAGATATAACGACAGTTCTTCTTAACTTTATATTCGAATCAGGTTGAATATCCAATATCTTCCTCGTCAGCTAAGTCCCTTCTCAGAAGACTCATATCATGTATCAATACCGCTTTTTGCGCCAGGCAATGCCGGAAGCTCCATGACAAAGATAATTCTTCAATAATAATCCACAACATGACCGAGAAATAACAAGCAAAATCAACTAATTAAATAGCAAAACCATCGCTTATGGTTAAGACAAAAAGCAGGCAGCTATCCAGCCTCACCTGAATACCTGCCTGCATAAGTAAGATAGTCTTTCCTTAGCTTCTGATATAAATTTTAAAATAAGTCCGAGGATATGACTTCTTTAAAGGAGACATCGTCAATATATACATCACTGGTCGCTGTTCCATACCCGAAAGTTAAATACGGAGTCGACACATATGATGTATATGTGGTATAGAAAAATAACGGCTCCCACCCTGTATTATATGTTTTGAGGTGTTTATTTAAATCCGTACCGGAAAGCTTTATATTTAAATATTCCTCAATATCCATATTTTTAACCCACAAAGTTATTTTGTATGTTTTTCCTACTTCCAACGGACTCGGACTAAATACCTGATGAACTCCATCACCACTACTGTCGGAAACAATATGGAGTGACCGGCTGCCGCCGTGTGCATATGTAGAACTTTTTTCCTTAACAAGAGGAGTATAAGTATTTCGCCAGTTGGTAACTCCCGATAATTCCATATTACCATCTACCATCATTTCACTACCTAGCTGTTCGCTGGAAACAAAATCCGCCCCCGGATATTTTTGAAACTGGCAATTGCGGGTAATGGCTTCATCTATAAGTCCAGGTTCTTCTTCACCAAGCCATTGCTCAACGTTCTCAAAATAGTTGTTTTTAACTATGGTTTGGGCAACGTAAGGATCACTAGAACCAACCTCTTGCTCGTTCCTAAGTAATATGCCTAAACTTCCAGAATTTACATTGTAATTGTAAAATGCGTTGTTTATTACACTTGCGTTAAGACAGTAGCTCATCGAGAGTGACGGTGCCGACTCTCTAAAAATGTTGCCTTGTATTAACACACCCTTGCATGCGTAGTCCAGATGTACGGCACTTGGAAAACCGAGTCCTATTTCGAAATACGCGGGAAGTTCATATCCATTAATTTCAAAATAACAACTGCTGATTGTCAAACCGAGTGCTCCTCTAGCAAAAATCGCAGAATTTGCATTAGATTCCAGACCGCAACCTTCTATTCTTATACCACGTCCACCATCCAAATGTATGGCAATACCACTTCGTCTGAAATAGCAATCCCGTATCACAATGTTATTAAAATGCTCGCCGCCATACAAAGCTGTATCATAACACCAGTTGAAAGTAGAATTGATAAACCTACCGCTCCATCCTTCCGCATATACACCATAATCTTCCGCACCATTAATGAAACAATTTAACATCTTGAACTGATTGTGCCATTTGATATTGAGGCAAGTTTTGCCGCCAAACAGAGAAATATCCCTCAAGGTTCCTCCAGCATAACTCTCCTCGTATGTTGCTCCTGTCCAGTTCATAACATTTTTTGTATCATCTTGTTGTACAATAGCCGACTGATACCTTCCAGCGCCTTTAATAGTCAAACGTCCGGGATCTCCAAAACCTCCAGTAGAAAGTCCTGGAACATTTATTTCCTGACGAATATTATAAGTGCCGCAAGGTACAAACAAAGTCGCACCTGTATTGCTACATGCTGTTAATGCCTGCTGAAAGGCAGGCTGCCAGTCTTCATTTTCACCTCCAAGATCAATTACGTACTGACTGTAGTCTTCTACATTTATCCCCATATCACTGGCTGTACAGTTTTGGCTTATTCCTGCCAAAATACAGACAATAAGGACTATACTTCCCACCATTGCCCTAATACTCAACAATCTCTGTTTCATAATCTGCTCCTTTTTTTATTTTTGACATTTTTGAAACGGCAACATCTGTTTGTTCCATACACTACCCTCCATTAATGTTAAAAAATTATTTTCAAGTATCAAATCTTAAAATTTTGCGCGTTTCACCTATTCTTGGATCATCCCGAAGAGCACGAGACACCGTAGAATGACGAACCTTAAACTGCCTCGCAATTTCTCTTATCGTTATACTCATAATGCACATAAGTGCATTATATGGCAAAAGCCAACATCGTGTCAAGTGTTTTTTTACATGCGAACCTTTTATCTATGCTCTTCTATAAACTTCATCGTTTCATCAAGGCTTCTAATACCCGCTTTGGCACCCATAGCTTCTACACAGCACGCTCCGACGGCACAAGCGAGTTCAGCCATCTTGTGTAAGTTCCAGCCTTTTAACGCCCCTGCTAAAAACCCGGCAGCAAAGGCATCTCCAGCGCCGGTAGCATCAACCGCATCAATGCCGAAAATCGGAAATTTCACAACCTCATCTTTAGAAGACTTAACAAAACAGCCTTTACTGCCCATTTTTAAGCTGACAATTTTCATCCCGTATTTAAGAAAAAAATCAGCTATCTCTTCTTCTGAATCTAAACCTGTTATCATTCTTGCTTCCTCAATACTAGGCAGGAATATGTCTATATATTTCAGGGCCGGCTCAATGGTTTCACGCCACTTTCCCTTGGCATCCCATGCAGTATCTAATGATGTTGTGATGCCCATGCTTCTTGCTTTTTCCAAAACGTGCGCCGTTTGAATTCCATCAAATGTCGGCAAAAGAAAACTTCCCGCGATGTGAAGGATTTTGCATCCCTTGATTATATCCCAGTCAACATCATCTTCTGTGAATGTTCCGTCTGCACCATAGCAATGTATAAATCTTCTTTCTCCGTCATCCTCAACTAATGCCAACGAACATGATGTATTTGTCTCTTTATCTCTTTTTATTCCTTCAACATTCAATCCGCTCTTAGACATTTCTTCTACAACATAATCTCCAAAACCATCAGTCCCAACCTTTCCAATAAGCGCTGTATCAATTCCAAGTTTTTTAAGAGCCGACCCCGTGTTACTTGCGCACCCTCCGGTGTGAAGTTCAATCTTCTCGACAATCCCAAGTTTTCCTCTTCCTGGAACATCATTAACCGATTTCGCAACAACATCGGCAACAAGAATACCAAGGCATACTACATCAGCCATAATACTTACTCCTTTCTGTTATAATAATTTGTACAGACATATCTTTTTTATCATATGGAACGTTTTCAATAACCTGAAAATCGAATGCAAGTCCAATCAATACGGTTTTTCCCGAAACTGATTTTAAAAACCGATCGTAATATCCTCCTCCACGACCTATCCGATTTCCATTTTTATCAAAACAAACTCCCGGAACGATAATTAGATCCAGACTGCTTGCATTTATAGGTCTGTAACTTTTTTTTCCCGGAGATAAAATTCCGTACTCTCCTTTTGTAAGATCCCTGTCAAAATTCTTTAAAAGAGACGCGTGCATTTCGTGCTCACCATTTTTTATGTAAGGAACACTTACTATCTTGCCCATTTTCATTGATTCCAAAATCATATCTTTTGTTTGGATTTCATCTTCTTTTCCAACATAGAACATAACTGTTCTGGACTTTTTAAAAGCATCAAGCTCAAAAAGCCTTTTCTTAATCTGCTCACTCTTGGCTGCTATTTCATCACAAGATATCTTTTGTATTTTTTTTATCATTTTTTCACGCAATATATGCTTCGGCGTATTATTCATAACTCCTTTTCTCAAGACATCAAGACGCTCTTTTATTTTTTTCTCATATCCTTGATCCGTAGGATTATAATAGATAGGAAGATCCTGCGCATATTCCTGCTTTACGTAATGATCCTTATAGTCGTGAGCATATTTATAGTCCTTGCCATGTCCCACTCTAAGAGACACAGGAACTTGTTTTAATCTGTTATTTCTCACATC
>DAOVHI010000136.1 GCA_030671985.1 bacterium | reverse complement strand
GTTCCCTTTTTAACCACCAATTCTCTATCTTTCAAATTATATACCGCAGGTACGTTCATCTCGAAATCATCGACAACAACAACCCTTTTAATTTGCCCAACCTGCCAGTCAGGCAATTTTAGCGAAGCCATCACAGAATGAAAATCTTCTGCACTTATATTTTTATCAACGTCTACCGATCTCCCGCCAATGCTAATTTTTCTCGTCGGAAAAGTTCTTCTTACCTGCTCAACAGGAGGCCGACTTATTGCTTTGTTTTTTGCCTCCTGAACTAAATAATCGTATCTTGAAAGATATTCTTTTTGCGCCAACAAAGCTTTGTCCTCTGTTTTGCTTTGTTGCGCTTTAGCACGTTCAGTTTCCATAAAACGTATTAAAGACGGAAGGTTTTCGGTATTTCCCGTATAACCTAAATTCCTTGCAAGCATTTTAATTTCTTTAACTTTCTCTTCTCCGCCTATTTCTCGAATAATAGATTTATTGACATTGTTTAATTTCAATTTTTCCGCTGCCTGATTAAAATCATTGCCATAAACATTTGAAACCTTAACAATATTTTCCCTGCGATTAACTACCTTAATCTCCGCACCCATGTCATCTTCGCGAATCAATCCGCTTTCTTCTAATATATCTCGCTTCCCTGTAATCTCGTATCTCTCGGTTAATGCACCTGTATCTTCAATTCGTCCTTTTACTCTTACTGAAATTCCCGGATGCATTTCCGGCATTTCATATTCAAATGTATTATTCTTAACCATGCTCCATTCATTTCCGTTCGTGACAAATTTTGGTTGTTCGCTTTTAGCACTTCTAACAATTCCTGTATTAAGATTAATAATGTCATCATCGGATAAATCCATCCCCACTGCTCTTAATTGTGAAACCTGCTTTGCATCCCAATCCGCAATTTTTATTTCAGCCGACACAAAACTCTTTCTTACTTGCGAATCTGCTAATTGGGCTTCCCATTTTTCCCAATTTCTAAGATCAGCAACATGAGTTTCGTGGGATGCTTCTTTAACCAATCCTTGTGTTTCATGAATAGTAGTGTAAAGAATGTCTTTTATAGGCGTTGAATCCTTGGCTAAATCTTCTCGTCCAATCTGTTGATAAAAATCGCTAATATTAAGATCTTTGGTCATAAACAGATTTCTAAAATTTTTATATTTGCCTCCGTGAGCAGCCGTTACACGACCCCTAAACTCATGCCCAACCCGAACTTTCAAACTCTCGTTAATATCAATGCCTGCAGAGACAAAAGCATCCCTTGCCCTAACTACTTGCTCTTGCTGCTCTTTTGATAATGCCTTAAACGCCTTTGTAACGTCTCCATTTATCACATAATCAATAAATGCATCCAACTCGCAATTAATCTCTTTCGTGCCTTTGGCTAAATAGTAGTATCTTGCACGGGTATTATTTGAATCCAGCATATCTTCTACCAGCATACGTGTCTGCTGAATAGATGCTAAATTGGATGTCCATTCTGCAAAATCTGCACTGTTTAACGGACGATAGTTAATGAAATCTGCTTCCATTTTCTTCAACTTACTTAAAGATGCTTTCATTCCTTCAAGATTATCACGTCGCTGTTTAATCTCAGATGCATTCATAGCTTTAACAGCTCGTCCTATTGTATTTCTAACTTTCCTGCTATCCTGTTTGTCATCAACCAATGAAGCTAATTCTCTAACAACTGTTGGATTATGTCCTAAATCATATGCAAAATCTGGTTCCTCATTAGCCAGCCTTATTGCATTTGCAATACCTGTCGGGTCTACTGTTACTAGCCGTTTCATATCCGAACGGAATTTATCAACTGCTTCCAGGCTATCTCCTTCTCTTAACATTATTTCTGCTGCGCGATCAACATGACTGTCCATCGCAAAACGATTAACCTCTTCACTAATAGCTGCCGAAAACATAGGAGCTAATGCTTGCGCTACTGACCGACTACGGGTAATCTTGTCAAACACAAAAGGCTCATCTTTTGCCAAGCTCACAGCAAAGCTAAAGCTGGACACATCACGTTTTGCAATACGCCTTAATCTCTTTTCAAATGCTCTAGCACCTGCGGAAAGAACTGACTCTGTTCCATCTGAGATAGCCTTTGATCCCAGTTCTAAAATATTTCCTGCATGCAAATAATTCTGGAAAGGATCAAGAACCGCTGTATTAAAAACATCAATACCTTTTGGCTTGCCTAGCCTGGCTTTTTGCTTGTACTCGCTAATTGGAAGATTAAGAATAACCGTACCTTCGCGCTTTCTTCCTGCAAAATCAGTTACCTGAAAATTTGCAGAACGCCAATCAATATTTAATTGTTCATAAAGTTGAGGAGATGCTTCAACTCGATAAGCAACCGGCCTAGCCTCCAGGCTGTCAGGACTAAATCGATCTTCCTCAACAGAATATTGTGTTCCTCTAATGCTCATGCGGCTGTCATACGATCTGTCTTCATTTGTGGCTGTAAAGCGTTTCTCATCATCCAATGCGTAAACCTGATTTTGAAAAATAACTGCTTTGCTTTCTCGTACATCTTGGGATCCTATGGTCATAAACTGTCCCTGAACCGCTCCTCTGTCATAAATTTTGTCTCCTGCTCTTAAACTTACACCCTCGACGCTAAAATCTTCTGCTACCTGAGCACTCACAAAATCAAGCTCTTCATCATTTTTATCTGAAATCGGACGATACACAACCTCAACAGGAATAGATACTTTTCTGTCATATTTAGTATTAAAATCAAACTCCTGACGCTGAACCTGATGATCAAATTTTGCACTAATATCGCCTTTAGAGTTAACGGCTCTAACGTAAAACTTCTGTCCGTCGCCAGATAGAAGAGAAATTGATACTGTAGTTCTTTGAGGCGATCTCAAAAGAGCATCGTTAGCACGCTTAGTATCTGTATCTTTCAAAAATGACTGTATTGTTTCAGTTAATTCCTGCTGAGAAAGCTTGCTATCGGCTGATCTGGAAGTTTGAAGCACTTTACCAATCTGTCCTGATGTTTGAATTCCATCCATTATTCCTTCAAATACAATTCTTTGCTGCTCAAGGCTCTTATTTCCGCTTAAAGCCAACGCTTCTCTTGCACGCGAAACTTCCGCAGAAGAAATTCTGCTATCAACGCCAACATCTATCCATGCTTCAACCCTGTTAGCTTCAAGTCGATTATTACCAATTAATTCAATATCCAGACGGCCAAAAGTCTGGCCGGTTTCAGCTCTTTCCTGAGCATTTAATATTAGTAAATTTGCCCTTGTCTTGCCAAGAGCGCCTTCTTTTGCTATTTCTGCAATGTTT
>DAOVHI010000126.1 GCA_030671985.1 bacterium | reverse complement strand
GCTGCATTCATTTTTAAAAATCCATTCGCAATTTACTAAACATCCAGGCACAAATTGATCAAATAATATCATATCTACATAAAAAACAATCATACTCATTTTCTACAAACTATTAAATGTCCACGAACTGATTTCGCGGCGCGAAGTATAAAGATTATATCATCAAAATCTCTTATAGAAATTATCGTTCTGAATATAAAACGTGGTGTTATGAAAGATTTGTAAAGTCCCTGTGTAAATTGCTTTACATCAGCATCTGTAAGAGGTGTTTCCATTACAGGTTCCTGCATATCATATCTGTCCCAATCCAGAGTTCTCAGTTGGTTGCATTTTTTGCATTCATCAAAAAGAGGTGTTCCCGGATATGGTATTACTATTGTAGCTTGCAGTGTATTTACGTATCCCTTGCGAAAAAGCTCCTTTGCAAGCCGGATCGTTTTTAACGCATCTTCTTTGGTTTCCCACGGATATCCTATCATTGTTGTAAGATGAGGATGTAGACCTGCTTTCTTAGCCATTCTTGCGCCTTCTGCGACATCTGAAACCTTGAGACCTTTATGTATCCTATCAAGCGTTTCCTGTCTTGCGGATTCCAGCCCGTACAGTATGAACCTGAAACCGGCTTTTGCCATTAAATTATAATCTTTTTGTTTTAACGCGCCAAATCTCATATTGCAGTTAAATCTTATTTTTTTATTATATCCTCTTGATATCATTCCTTCGCAAAATTCTCTAAGCCATTCTCCGACAGGGAATGTCCCCGTATCATCCATAATCTCTTTTATGTGATATTTATCAATCAGTATTCCTATCTCATCAAGAACAAGTTTTGGGCTTCTGGTTCTAGAGTTAGGATAAAGCGTAGTCCATGAACAAAACTTGCATTTTCCCCACCAGCAATCTCTTCCTGCCATTATATAAGTTCCCGGTGTTCGTTTATAGTTCCCGTTCTTATAAGCATATAACTTCCATTTTGTTAAATCCCTGTCAATAAAAGGAAGAGTATTCAGATCATGATCAAGTTTGAATTTGCCTGTATTCTTGATCGCACCGTTTTCTCTGTACCAGATACCGGGTTCTAATTTAGTTTTGAGTTTTTTCAGTACACTACATAGATTAAGGAGAAGGAAGTCATAGTCTCCGCCAGTCAGGATAAAGTCAACATTGCAATTTCTCATGCTTTCTTCCGGCATGGCAGTCACATGGTCGCCGACAAGGACAGTGATGAGTGACGCATGACGAGTTTTGAGCTCGTTGATGATCTTCCAGTGTTGTTTGACTACCGGCGTTTTTGTTTCCATCATTATTACATCCGGATTTTCTTCAGCAATAAAATCCAGAAACTCTTTATACGTCTTTTTCTCGGCTATTCCGTCATACCAGATCACTTCATATCCGTCATTCTTAAGCATGGTTGCCGCGTATGCCGGAACAACAGGATAAATATAGGTGGGACTGTGAAACCACTGAAACTGTCTGTTTTGAGAGAGAAGAGGAACAAGTTTCTTGTCTCTTTTGCAGTTAAGTGGTGGATATGCGATAACTATCTTCATTCTTCTTCCAGCTTTCTAGAAAGCAGTCCTTTGATAAAAAAGATTCCGTAAGTAATGTGCGTTAAAATAATTCCCGGCATTACCAAAAAATTTCTTAATCTGGTTGTTTCTTTTATCGCCAGAAGCAGATAAAGCACCAGAATTGTTATATAAATAATCCTGACAAAAGGAGAAAACACAGAAACTATTCCTCCGATTATGACTCCTGTAGCAAAAATAGATGGAACGAAATAAGAAAACTTTTTAGATGTCTCAGGAAACCTCTTAACAAAATAACCTCTATGTTCGGCATAACTTGAAACCTGTTTAAGATGTTCCCTAAACAAACGTCTTCTATGATGATACACAATGGCTTCAGGTTCATAAATTATTTTCTTTTTTAATTTTTTTATGATATCAAGGCATAAAACGGTATCCTCTCCGGGCCAGAAATTAGTCTTAAATCCTCCCGATTTTTCAAAAGCACTTTTTCTTACAATCAAATTGCATGACGGAAAGTCTTCTACTTCTTTTCTTGTTCCCTTGATGTATCTATAAGCATACTCTCCGCTAACAAGTTTTGACGAATATACTAATCCGCTGGCTTTTTGCATGATATCGTCATTATCGGGAGTTACTGCAGGCCCGCCAACAGCAGCCACTTCGGGATCAATAAAATTCGCAGTTGCATTTTTTAACCAATTTCTTGCCGGATAAACATCGTCATCTATAAATGCAATGATTTCTCCCTTTGCTTTTTCAACTCCCATATTTCTTTTCATTGCAGGGCACGTCTCGCCTGTAGGAACAACGGAGACATTTTTGTAATTTAGGCGCGCTTCCTTATCAGGCAGGAATATAATCTCAAATTTCGGATAGTCAAGATTGAGACAGTTTTCTATACATTCTGCCAGATATTCAGAGACCCCTTTTGCAATTACTATTATTGAGACAAAAGGATGTTTTACTTCAGCTCTTTCTTTCATAAAAAATCAATCCAAAATTTATCAATACAAGCAATATTCCACAGATTAAAAGTATGTATATAACCTGTTCCAGTGAGTCGTGAAACATACATATTAAACCAACCTGCGCTATTGCCACAATTACAAGCGCAATAATAAAACTAATTTTATGTCTTGCGATATGAAAGCTATTAATCATTCCTATTAGAGCGTATGGAAGCATAGCTAATCCGAACATCCATAACAGGTTTACATTGCCGGTATATCTGCCGCGTGAAATCAATCTCAATAAGAAATCAGGGAACAAAAAGAAGATAAATATACCTATCGAGCATACGAGAAGCGCGAATAGAAGGGCTTTTTTAAAGATTGACATGGTATTCTTATTGACTGTGTGAGCTTCAGCCACCATTGGAAACATGACCAACACTATTGCGCCTGGCAAATACAAGATGCTTTTTCCAAGCACGGAGATTGCTGCATATTGACCTGCAATCTCCGCAGAGAAATAGTGCTTTACAAGTGTCATGTCAATCATTGTCAATACTGCATAGAAGGAAATCGATATAGCTACCGGCATGCAAAAAAGGAGCATTTCTTTCTTATGTTTTTTCACTGATTCAATTTTTACTTTTATAATATCTTTTATAACTTTGCTAAGTATCAGAATTCCTGTTACGCTAGCTACTACAGAAGCAAGAATTGCTCCATTCAATCCAAACCCGAGCCATACAAGCAGAACTCCGCTTCCAATCCTTGATAAAGGACCTAAAATTTGGCTTAAAGCAATATAGTTAAATCTCTGCATTCCTGTCGTTGCGGCAATAAATAAACTTAAAATACAGGAGACAAAAAGTGAGAAGCTAACTATTATTACAGGAGATGCGTGCTCTAATTTGTAGTAGTCCATAATCCGGAATCTGGCTGCAAAAACTAAAATAGATATAGCAACGCCTGCCGGAATGATATATTTGGAAGATTTAAGAATAACCCCTTTTATCTTCCCTATTTCGTTTTTGCCTTTGAATCCCGCAATATACTTTGTGATAACCAATCCAACAGTTCCTGTTCCTACTGAAGTTATCACTGTAAATGAAAGCAGAGCATTCATAGCCCCAAAATCGGCGACAGAAAGATTTCTTCCCATAAAGAATTGAAAAATGTATTGGAAGAAGTTACCCGTTATTGAAGCAATAAAAAGCAATGCACCGTTCTTATACAAAGAGTCACTTTTTATGAAGTTAAACATGAATACACCACAACAAAGAGATGAACCCCCCTGTTCACTTATTATTTGAATAATGTTCTGTTCTTACCGACCCAATTAGATAATTTTTCTATCCCAGCTTCCACGCCTACTTTAGGTTTCCACAAAAGTTCTTCTTTTGCTTTCTCGATATTGGATACAAATACAGGCTGATCCCCGGGACGCCAATCGCTAAAACTAT
>DAOVHI010000003.1 GCA_030671985.1 bacterium | reverse complement strand
TATGCGCCAAAACTTCCCAGAGCCTTTCCAAATGTGCCCATATGAATGTCTATAACTTCTTCGGGAAGCGCAAAATATTCCGCGCCTCCACGTCCTGTTCTTCCCAATACACCTGTCGCATGCGCATCATCAATCATTACCATGCAGTCGTATTGCTTCGCCAGCTCCACAATATCCGGTAAAGGCGCTATATCTCCATCCATACTAAAAACGGAGTCAGTAACAATCAAACGTTTGCCGTATTTACCTGTGTTTTTGAGAATTCGTTCCAGATCTTTTATATCTCTGTGAGAATATCGTATAAGTTTTGCTCTGCTTAATATACAGCCGTCTACCAAACTTGCATGATTATTTTTGTCCGCAAGTATAACATCCCGCCTTCCCATTAAAGCAGAGATTACGCCTATATTAGCCATATATCCTGAACTAAACGTAAGAGCTGCTTCGGTTCTCTTGAATCCCGCTATTCTCTTTTCTAATTCCTCGTTAAGAACTAGATTTCCACACATAAGACGTGACGCAGTACTGCCGCAACCATACTTCCCTATAGCATCGCAAGCCGCCTTCTTTAGAATAGGATCATCCGCTAAGCCCAGATAATTATTAGATGAGAAATTAATCAGTTCTTTTCCATCAAGAACCAGTTTCGAAGATTTAAACTGAGAACAGGTTTTTAGCGTACGATATAACCCGTTTTTTTCTAAACCGTCAAGCGCTTCATCAATGAAGTTAAACTTATTCATTATGGAGTCCTAAATCTTTTATCATATCTAAGTCATCCTGAACGTTTCTTCCCTTTGTCGTCAGATAATCTCCAATGATCATGCCATTTGCTCCCGCAAGTAACATCATGGGCTGAAGACTTTGCAATGTTATTTCTCTTCCGCCGCAGATAATAATATCCTTTGTCGGGAAAATAATGCGGAATGTAGCTATTATTTTTAGCGCTTCCAAAGGCTTCAACAATGACATGTTTTCAAGTTTCGTGTTCTTAACGGGATTCAGAAAATTTATCGGGATGGAGTCAGGATCTAATTCTTTCAAGGTCATAGCTAATTCTATTCTCTGCTTCTGAGACTCCCCCATTCCAAATATGCCCCCGCAGCATGTAATTAATCCCGCTTCTTTTGCCGCTATGATTGTATCTACATTTTCACGATAAGGACGAGTTGTGCAGATTTGAGGAAAAAAGCTTTGGGATGTCTCAAGATTATGATGATATCTATCCAGACCGGCGTCTTTTAATTCTTTCAAAAAATCCTTGTTCAAAACCCCAAGAGACGCACAGCACTCCAGAGAGGTTTCCTTCTTAATCCTCTTTATTGATCTTTTTATTTTCCCGATCTCTTCTCTTGAGTTTATACCTTTACCGCTTGTTACTATAGAGAACTCCGCTGCGCCGTTACGCTCGGCATCCATTGCTGATTTAACTATTGCTTCCGTATCTAACATGGGATATTTAGGAGTTTTTGTTTTGTGATAGGATGACTGCCCGCAGAAAGCGCAGTCCTGATCACACATGCCTGATTTCGCATTTATGATAGAACAGAGCTTTACTTTCTCTCCTTTGAATTTCCTGCGTATCTTATCTGCTGTGGATATGAGATCTGTCAGATTATCTTCTATTGCTCTATACATTTACATACGACCTTTGTCGTTTATTAAACCTGACTATTTTCCTGTATCCTATTTTTTTAATTAAAGAAACTGCCTTATCAAAATCTCTTCCCACATGCTCGGGCTTATGCGAATCAGAACCTAGTGTAACGGGTACATTATGCTCATAACAAATCTTAAGAAATTTTTCTTCCGGATATATTTCCCCTACAGGCTTATACAACCCTGAAGTATTAACCTCAATACACATATCCGCGCGTTCCAATGCTTTCGCTGTTTGTTCATAGATATCTGTTAAATCGCTATCAGGCTTATATCCGAATTTCTTTATAACGTCTATGTGAGAAATGCAGTCAAATAGCTTTGACTCCGCAGCTTCTCTAACCAATTTGAAATAATCTTTATATACCTTGTCTAAATCCTTATTTTTAAACCTTGATTCATGGTCAGGATGGTCAATCATCCAATCATCCAGAAAATGTACGGATCCATACAGATAGTCAAAATCATACTTATTGATAATATTCATTATCCCTACCATGTTCCCCGGTAAATAATCAATCTCGCACCCAAGCTTTATTGAAATATGTTTCTTAAACTCTTTCTGCAATTTTTTTACCTGCTTCACATACATTGGAAATTCATCAATAGACATAGCAAGCCTTAGCGCAAGTTCTGTATCCTCAATGTGCAGAATCGGGAAATGATCGTTAAACCCTATCTCTCCAAGTCCTTTTCTAACAGCCTCTCTGACATATTCTTCCATTTCGCCTTCTGCATGACCGCACATTTTTGTGTGTATATGATAATCAATCAGCATAGATTCGGTACTCCTTATTTGGTTTTCGTCGTCTGCTCGATTTTACCATACCGCCGGTACGCGGGCAAATCAAATCCTTTTAACTTTAAATTAGATTTGATATAGTTGAAACATGTTGGACAAAAAAACCGGTTTAGAGATTGGAAATCCGAACGTATTGCCGTTTCCCGATTTAAATAGAATAGATATTGAAGAGCTTATAACCAATATAAAAAAACGCAAAGAATCTGGAATTGCTTCAATATCAGGCATACGTCAGGTATTTGATACAACAAACGGAGATGAAAAACCGGATTTTTTTGATGGTACATCCACAAGTATAACAGACGCCGCTAAAGTATATATTGCGATAATAGCTAAGAATTTTGCTGATCTTGTCAAAAACAAATCCTCTAAAGAAAAACCTGTTATAGTTGTTGGTATAGATACGCGCCACACCGGTCCTGCTATTGCGGATATTGCAGTAAGAACTCTCATCTGCAGCAACGTAGATGTGAGATATATATTTGTCTCATCCATTACAAGAATTGCTGCCTATTCCAGAGAAACTGCTGACGGATTCCTATATATAAGCGCAAGCCATAATCCTCACGGATATAATGGCTTAAAACTAGGACTCTCTGACGGCAAAGTATTACATGCAGGACTTGCGCAGCCGTTTATTAAAAAATACGAATCCGAATTAACTAACCAATTACTAATAAAAAAGATTATAACCGAAGTCAATAGTGTCCCGTCTCAAAAAATTGAAGATATTTTTAGAAACATATCTGTTTTGAGAGAAGAATCCGAGAAGATTTACTCCGAACTTTGCGACTCTATTATAACCGGAGCCAAAGATAAGCTGGAGATAAAGCGCATAAAAAACAATATCAAATCAAAAACATCTTCTATGAATCTATGGATCGGGCTTGACCCAAACGGCGGAGCAAGAAGAGATAAGAAATATCTGGAGTCATGGGGATTTAACATCGTTCAGATAAATTCAAAATATCGTAAAGATATGAATCATCAGCTTGCTCCAACCTCTGAGGCGACAAAACAAGCTCAAGAAGCGCTCAGCCAAATGATAACATCAGGAAAGAAGATTATTGCATTCTTTGTTTTTGATACTGACGGAGATAGAAAAAACGTAGTTCTAATGGATAAAAATGGCTCCCCTTTTGTTCCCGGTGTTCAAAAGATATTCGCATTGGATGTAGTGGCTTCTATCTTAGATATTGCAGACAAGGGTAAACTTATTGAGAAAAAATACGGCATTGTAATTAATGACGCTTCTTCTTCTCTTATGGAGCAAGTATGCAGTATCTTTAATATTGTATTGAAAAGAACAGATACAGGAGAAGCTGCTGTTGCCGGAGGAGGAGAGCTGCTTTCAAAAGAAGATATAGAAGTCATTCTAATGGGAGAAGCAAGCAATGGAGGAACTTTTACCACTGATTTTATGGTAAGAGAACCTATTCATACAATCAGGACTATTATAAATCTCATAACACGGCCAAATCTTACAAAAATACTGACAAAGAAAATTAACATATCGGATAACTGTGATAAGTGGTATTTTCAGGAAAACATACAAAGCCTTTTCTATAACATATTAAATACTCTTCCTCTATCTATTGACACGGACTTTTTTACCAAAGAAGGAGAATACAAAGCAAAACCTGTTGATCAACGCAGATTCAAGGAAAGTTTTGATAATTATTTCCCTAATAAACTATGGCCTAAAATTAAAAACGAGCTATCCGACATATATGGAGAGCGTTTGTCATACGAATTTACAAACTACGAAGGTTCGGAAGAATTAAGAGGCAAAGGAAACAGAAAAACACAGATCGGAGGTTATAAGATTGAATTCTTTTTTAATAAGGATGCAAAGCGTCTCATTGGATGGATATGGTTTAGATTGTCTCTCACAGAAAAATGGTTGATGCGAAGAGGCGTAAGTCTGTCTCATTTGCAGTCTGATTCTCAAACGAAGCAGCTACTTGATAAAAAATACAAAGCAATCTACAACTTGTTTACTAACGCAATTAAAGAAATTGAGGAGGAGATAGAGTAATGTTAAAGATAGCAGACAATATTACGAAACTTGTCGGGAATACACCTTTAGTGAAACTGAATAAAATTACGCAAGGCGCATATGCAGCTATTGCGGCAAAGCTTGAATCCTTTAATCCGCTATCAAGTGTAAAAGATAGAATTGGCGTTGCTATGATTGAAGATGGAGAGAGCCGAGGTTTAATTAAAGACGGAACAACAATTATTGAGTCGACGAGCGGCAACACAGGAGTTGCTTTGGCTTTTGTCTGCGCCGCAAAAGGTTACCATTTAATTTTAACTATGCCTGATACGATGTCCGTTGAACGCAGGCAGTTACTATCTCTACTTGGAGCAGAGGTTGTTCTTACATCTGGTCGGGAAGGGATGACCGGCGCAGTGAAAAAGGCGGAAGAGATCCTAAAGAACACTCCCAATTCCTTTATGCCGCAGCAATTCAAAAATCCGGCTAATCCTAAGATACACAGAGAAACAACCGCTGAAGAGATATGGCGCGATACAGACGGCAAGGTAGATATCTTGGTCAGCGGAGTTGGCACAGGCGGAACAATTACCGGAATAGCTGAGGTAATCAAGAAAAGAAATCCGGAGTTTAAAGCAATTGCTGTTGAGCCCAAGGATTCACCGAGTAAAATCCAGGGCATTGGCGCAGGGTTTGTGCCTGATGTTTTGAGAATGGATTTGGTGGATGAAGTGATTAAGGTAAGCAATGAAGACGCTGCTAAGACCGCAAGAAGATTAGCTAAAGAAGAAGGCATATTCGCCGGCATTTCCTCCGGCGCAGCAGCCTGGGCAGCAATAGAAATAGGTAAAAGAAAAGAAAACAAAGATAAACTTATTGTTGTAATCTTCCCCGATACCGGTGAACGGTATTTAAGCACTTGGTAATGAATAAAAAATTACAACAGTTAAAGAAAATTTTGACTGAGATGGGGAGTGTTTTAATAGCCTATTCGGGCGGAGTGGATAGCGTTTTTTTGCTTAAGATTGCCAATGATGTATTGAGCGATGATAAGGTAATGGCAGTCACTGCGTCTTCTTTTATTTATCCTGCATGTGAAATGAAAGAGGCCGAAACTATCGCAAAAAAAATAAATGTGAAACACTTGGTTATTAAAACCGATGAGCTTTCTAATCAAAAATTTGCTGAGAATTCTGTTGACAGGTGCTACTGGTGTAAACGAAACTTGTTTTCAAAACTAGCTGCGTTAGCTAAGAAATACAAGCTAAACTATGTTTTGGACGGTTCAAATTATGATGACACAAAAGACTTCAGGCCGGGCAGGAAAGCCGTTGAGGAATTAGGAGTAAGAAGTCCGCTTGAAGAAACCTGTTTTACTAAAGATGAGATTCGCAGTTTATCAGAGAGACTTGGATTGCCAACCTGGAACAAACCGTCTCTTGCCTGTCTTGCTAGTCGTTTTCCATATGGAATGAGGATAACCAAAGAGAATCTTGCTAAAGTTGATCAAGCAGAGTCGTTCTTAAGAGGATTTGGCATAACTCAAGTGAGAGTAAGACATCACGATCAGATCGCTAGAATAGAAGTTCTCAAAGATGAAATATCCAAATTATTAAAAGAAGACGTAAGAGATAAAATTGTAACTAAATTCAAGGAATTAGGTTATACTTATGTGACTATTGATCTGGAAGGATATAGAACAGGGAGCATGAATGAAAAAAATATATCTTGATTATGCGGCTACCACGCCTACGGACCCTGAAGTTGTAAAAGCGATGCTTCCGTATTTTACTGATAGATTCGGCAATCCTTCAAGCATTCATTCCTTTGGACAGGAAGGCAAAGCGGCAATTGAGGAAGCGCGGGGAAAAATAGCCTCTTTTTTGGGCGCAAAGCAGGAGGAAATTATCTTTACCGGCTGCGGCACGGAAAGCGATAACTTTGCCATAAAGGGTACAGCATATGCCAATCAGAATAAAGGGAATCATATAATTACCTCATCTATTGAACATCCCGCAGTAATTAAGTCCTGTAAATTTTTGGAAAAGATGGGATTTAAGATAACTTATCTTCCTGTAAACAAAGACGGGCTTATAGATCCGGATGATGTAAAAAAAGCGATTACCGACAAAACTATTCTTATATCCATTATGCATGCCAATAATGAAATCGGAACAATCCAGCCAATAGCGGAAATAGGCAAAATTGCCAAAGAAAAAGAAATTAGTTTTCACTCGGACGCCGTCCAGACATTTGGACATCTCCCTATAAATGTTGATGAGCTTAATGTAGACCTGTTCAGTATGTCTGGACACAAGCTGTGCGGGCCTAATGGAATTGGAGCGCTCTACATAGGAAAAGGCACTAGAATAGTTCCGTTCATGCATGGAGGAGAACAGGAAAAAAGACGGCGCGCATCTACGGAAAATGTGCCGGCTATTGTTGGATTTGGTAAAGCGGTAGAGATTGCAAGAGAAACGATGAATGAAGAGGCAAAAAAATTGACCGTTTTGCGGGATAAGCTGATAAAGGGTATCTTTGAAAAAATCGAACATGTCCGATTAAACGGACACCCTACAAAAAGACTTCCAAACAATGTAAATGTCTCCATTGAATTTATAGAAGGAGAATCAATGCTTCTCAATTTAGACATGGAGGGCATTGCCGTTTCTACAGGTTCTGCCTGCAGTTCATCAAGTCTGGAAGCCTCCCATGTTTTACTGGCTTTGGGACTATCACACGAATTAGCCCATGGTTCTTTGAGGTTTACTATGGGCAGATTTACCGAGAAAAAGGATATTGATGACGTTTTAGAAGTACTGCCAAAAATCGTGAAGAAACTCCGTTCCATGTCACCATTGTGGAAGAATTGATAAAGATGGGAAAAAGAGTAGTTGCAGCAATGAGCGGCGGAGTGGATTCATCAGTTGCCGCCGCCTTACTTAAAGACAGAGGTTTTGAGGTTATCGGCATCACTATGCGTATATGGGAACATTCCAAAGATGAAGATGCAAAGAGAGTGGCTGACAAATTAGGAATACCGCACTACGAATTAGATCTCAGAGATGTTTTCAAAGAGAAAGTAATCACCAACTTTTGCGAAGAATATAAAGACGGAAGAACACCAAATCCTTGTATTAGATGCAATAAATACATAAAATTTGACGCTTTGGCTAAAAAGGCAAAGGAATTAAGCGCAGATTATATGGCTACAGGTCACTATGCAAAAATAGAGTTTGATAATAAAAGGAAAAAATACTTGCTCAAGAAAGGCATTGATACAAAGAAGGATCAGTCTTATTTCCTGTACGTGCTAACTCAGGAGCAGTTGAAATACACTTTGATGCCTCTGGGAGACCTTACTAAAGAACAGGTAAGGAAGATAGCTAAAGAGAAAAATTTGCATGTGGTAAATAGCCCGGAATCTCAGGAAATATGTTTTATCCCTGATAACAACTATGGGAAGTTTGTTGAAGAACATTTCAACTCATCACTCATTTGCCCCGGTCCTATCGTAAATAAAGAAGGTAAAGTTATAGGAGAGCACAGAGGAATTGTTTTTTATACTGTTGGTCAACGTAGGGGAATGGGAATAGCGGACAAAAAACCCTTATACGTAGTTGCTATTGACAAGAAAAACAATACCATTACGGCAGGCAGGGAAGAAGATCTCTATACAAACGAATTAATTGCCGATAATATGAATTTTATAAATATAGAAAAATTAGAAACATCAATCAAAGCGGAAGCAAGAATAAGATACCTGCATCAGCCTTCACAGGCAACGGTCATTCCATTAAACGAAGACAAGGTTAAGGTTAAATTTGATTCTCCACAGCGGGCAGTTACTCCAGGTCAGGCAGTGGTATTTTATAACGGTGAAGAAATTATCGGAGGAGGAACAATAGAGCAATGAACAATTCAAAACTGATGCAAAAAATTCAGCAGCTTAAAAGAAAAAGAAATGCCGTAATCCTTGTCCACAATTACCAAATAGGCGAAGTGCAGGATATTGCTGACTATATCGGTGATTCGTTGGAATTAAGCCGAACAGCAAGCAGGACAAATGCCGACGTGATCGTTTTTTGCGGAGTCCGTTTTATGGCTGAGACCGCATCCATTCTCTGCCCGGACAAACTGGTTCTTATGCCTGATATAAATGCCGGATGTCCTATGGCTGATATGATTACAAGGAACGAACTGAAAGTTCTAAAAAAAGAACATCTAAAAGCAACGGTTGTAAGTTATGTCAATACTTCTGCCGAGGTTAAGGCGGAGATTGATATTTGCTGTACTTCGGGAAATGCCGTTAAGATAGTAGAGTCGCTAAAGGATACAGCAGATATCATCTTTGTTCCTGATAAATATTTGGGACATTATGTATCTGTAAAAGCTAATCGAGATCTAATTCTTTGGGATGGTTATTGCCCTGTTCACGCCAAAATCCTGCCTGAGGATATCGTGAGACAAAGAAAAGCGCATCCTGAAGCAAAAGTTATTGTTCATCCTGAGTGCACACCAAAAGTAATTCAACTTGCTGACGAAACCCTCTCTACCAGCGGAATGTGTGAGTATGCAAAGTTGTCCGAAGCCTCTGAGATAATTGTAGGTACTGAATTGGAAATGCTCTACAGATTACGAAAAGAAAATCCTGAGAAGAAATTCTATCCTCTTTCTGCTCAAGCTATATGCCAAAATATGAAACTGACCACTTTGGAAAAAGTATTATGGTGCTTGGAAGATATGAAGTATGAGATTAAAGTCCCTGAAGATATTCAAATCAGAGCTAAGAGAGCGGTGGATAGAATGTTAGAGGTGTCATGAAAAGCCGGAATATTTTTATTGGACACCAATTCTTATATATACTATAATTTTCTCACATATAATAACTACGACTAAGGCTGATTATGATTAATGATAATAACGAAACACAGAAATATGCATTGGAGCATTCCGACAAAATTGATTGTTCAAAAAACGCTGTTTCAATAATTCTTGCGGCCGGTCATGGGAAAAGACTTAAAACCGAATCACAGAAGGTATTGCACAAAGTCTGGGGAATACCTTCCGTAAAAAGGATAGCAGAATCTGCCAAACAGGGTCTTGCATGCAAAAACCAGATCATTGTTGTTGGACATAAGGCCGCTGAAGTAATTGATGCAATAGGCAGGACTAAAAATACGATTTTTGTTTATCAGCCCGAACAGAAAGGAACAGGTCATGCTGTAAAAACAGCTCTTGACGCAATGAAAAACAAGTTTAAGGGCAGTGTGTTTATATTCCCCGGAGATATGTGTCTCATGGATCAAAACACAATTGGAGAATTTGCTAAGTGCTTTGAGTCGCTGAACTCGGACATGATGCTTGCTACCGGCATTTATACCGGACCTTCCGAGCTAAATTACTATGGCAGAATATTAAGAGCCGCACAGGATTCCCAAGATCACAAAATAATAGACCTGATCGAGCATAAGGATATACTCAAGCTTGCAGACAGCCAAAAGAAAGAAAAACTTCTCGGAAATAATGAATTCAACTCCGGAATGTATGCTTTCAAAGTAAATAAGCTCATTAAGCATATCAACGAAATAGGAACCGATAACGTTAAGAAAGAGATATATCTCACCGATATGGTAAAGATTTACAACGGATTGGGGCTTTCGGTAGACGGTTTTAAAATAGAGGATCAGGATTTGATCATCGCTTTCAACAATAAGACCGTTCTTAAATATATGGAATCTGTTCTGAGAAAAAAATACTACGAGCAATTAAAGAACATAATAAGTATTCATGACGAAGAAAAATTCTTCATACATGAACAGGTTATAAAAGACATTATTAAACGGGATGAAGAATACGGGCCTCTGGATATCTCGATAGGGGAAGATGTTTATATCTCAAGCGGCGTTAAGCTAAATAAGGGAGTTACTATAGGCAGACACACCGTACTTGACGGCAATATCGCGCTTGGAGAAAACTCATGGATTGATAAGAACGTCAATATTTCAACATATCCGGATCAAACACTGAAAATCGGCGAGAATTCCCAAATTCTGCAAGGTGATATTATCAAGGGAAATACCACTATTGGTAAAAATGTCCGAATTGAATCCAGCGTCAATATAACAGGCAGTAACGAATTCCCTACACGTATAGATGATAATTGTCTAATCAAGGGAACCAGTTATATCTTAGGTTCAATAATAGAAAAAGATAATTGGATCGAGCATTCAGTTCTCATAAGACAACGTGTATGCAGAACGATAAGAAAAGACGGAAGCATACAAAAAGTTAAATATATTCTCCCTCTTCCTCAGGGAATTGATTCCCTCGAATCATTAGAAAAAGAGTAGAACAACGCAATATCAAAACAAAGAGAGAAAGGCAGGACTAGAAGAATGTTGAACAGATTGGATTTAGTAATGACAAGGAGCATCATTGCAATAAGCCCTGACAGCAATATTATAAAGGCGGTCAAGTTGATGCAGGATAATAAAATAAGCTGTATCATTGTTGTAAGCAATAATTCACCCGTTGGAATAGTAACAGAACGCGATATTGTTAATATAGTGGCTAACGGAGAAAACTTTGAGAAGCCGGTTTCAGAAATAATGTCGCAACCTCTTATATCTGCCGGTCCGAAAACATTATTAAATAGAGCCCTGAATATTATGAGAACCAATCACATTCGCCGTCTTCCGGTCATTGAGAACGAAACCTTAGTGGGACTGGTAACAGAAACAAATTTATTGGTAGCTTCAAGAAGAACAATGATAGCAATGGAACAAAAACATCAAAAAACAAAAAATCTGGCTATGGAAGATAAGATTACAGGTCTATATAACCGCCGGTATTTTCAGAGTGTTATGAAGAAGGAACTAAACAGAGCAAGAAGATACGGAGCGCTTTTATCTTTGATATTAATAGACATAGATCATTTTAAAAAAATCAATGATACTTTTGGTCACTCGGTTGGCGATGCTGTTCTAAAAAAACTTTCTAAGATCTTTAGGGACAGTGCCCGTAAAGTTGATATCGTTTTTAGATATGGCGGCGACGAATTTGCCATTGTCTGTCCCATATCAGGAACACGTTCATCACGGATTTTTGCAGAGAGGTTAATAAAAACTATTGAAAAGAAGCCCGTCATACATAACGGAACTAAACTCGCCGTTACAATAAGCGTAGGTATATGCAAATATACTTCTATGTCCTCCAGCATAGAAAAGATGGTAAAAAGAGCCGACAAGGCTCTTTATCGAGCCAAACAAAACGGAAGAAATCAAGTCTGCGTAGCAGAAAGAGTGACCTCAGAAAATCCTCAAGTTTTAATGCGAGGTTGATTTATCAACGATAAACGTGTCTGTCCCCTTTTTGTTCTTTAGTTTTTCCTTATTTCTTGAGATAAGTTCTATATCTAATAAAATTCAAGCATAATGCTATAACGCAGATAATTTTGAGTAATAAAAGCCACCAAGGACGCCACCAAGCTCCCGTTTGAACTTCAATAAGGTCGGAAACAGCAAAAGAAAAAAAAGCTATCGAGGTTTGAACAGCAATTTGTTTTAATTGTTTTGGAGACTTACGACTTCGTATTAATACTGTAATTGCTATTAAAGCCCACAGAATTGCCTCAATATAGTTCCCAACTAAATGAATATTCTTCATATAAAAGTTATCACTGCTAGTTTCATTGAGATGTTACCATGTATCATTTAGATCCTTCCTTAAAAGGTGTCTTACCCCTTGTCATTCCTGCAGATTTTTAGCAGGAATCCATGTAGGGGACTGGCATGCCTGTCCCTTTATTTCGTTGTGCCATTCTCCGAAAGCGTTCGCGGTAAATCCAGACGATTAAAGATTTAAGTTAATTTCTCAAGAAAAGGTGTCTGCCCCCTTTAACCCGACCTGTCTTTTGTTAATGAAAAAGCTGACGAGAAATCAACATAAACATCCTTTGCCTTAAGATAATCATCTGCTGCATTTGGTTTACCCCGAATTTCTGTCTCAAGCTTGGTCCTGAGCGCATTTGCTTCTTTAAGCAGAGGAGATTCATACGGCTTTTTGGGAAATACAGCTATAATAAAAACAAGGTATATAATGGATGCCACAACAACCATCGCTATTTTTGTAGCTTTTTTAGGTGAACTGCACACAATATCAGTTCCCTTTATTGCCGGTCTGCTTCTTTTCGGTAATTCGTTAATTTCCAAGAGTTCTTTTATCGGTGGAACTTCTTGCGGTTTTGCAGGATGAGACAAAGATTCATTATTCATAATGTTTTCTCACTCATACTTTTTCTTTAAGTCTAAATTCCATGGAATATTAAGCCATGGGCTGTCCGGATAAGCGCACAGCTTGTCATACGCGGTTTTATACCTTGCCCCTGAACGTTGTGTCTGTCTAAGAGACCAGAACTCCCGTCCAATCAAATAATTTCGACCGAGGTCTTCCCATGAGTCAAAAGTTTCTTGCAGCATTATAGCCACGGGCATTATGAACTCCCATGCTTCAGCTTCTGAAAGATAGCCTATAAGATAACCCCAACCACACAGGGACACATATCGCGAATAATCCCAACCAAGCAGGCTCTTTCTTCCTAAAGTTCTGTAGTGTTTCTCTACCATATCTACTTTATTTTTCCGTTCGGGATCGTTCTTAACTTTGTCTTTTAGATTGTATATATATGATTGTACGGAATTTGGCGAAGCTAGATACGCTCCCATTTCAGCAAAGCCCTTACGATGCCCACCTTTTTCAATCCATTTTAACGTATCCAGAAGATCTTTTCTGTTTTCGACGCCCCACCATTCTTGAAGACTTGTTTTCCATGCTTTGATGTTTTCTTCCGTTCTTTCACGACCACCAAGAATGTCATGCCGATCTATATTGCTTTCTGTCAGCACAGCACAAGTAGCCAGAGCCCACATTTTCTGACTATTACTAGGATAAATATTTTTCTGTTTAGTTTCTGCGGCATATAAAACACCGGTAACCCCTAAATATAGCAATACGGTTATATTCAATAATAAAAACACAAACTTTTTCATATGTCCCCCCTATCTCTTTCTTATCTAATTAATATTTGTTGTCTAATTCCATATTCCAAGACAAAACATTCCACGAACTTTTTGGGTCGGTAAGCAGTTTTTGATAGACTTCCCTGTACACTGGAATATATTGTTCTGTACGCGAACTGGACATAAATTCCAGACCAATAAGATAATTTTGCCCTAAGTCCGCCCATGAATCAAAATTCCTTTGCAACAACCGCGCTACCGGCATAATCTCATACCATGCCTCCTCCTCACTACTAATATAGCCAACTAAATAACCCCACCGGCAAAGTGAGATATAGCAAGCATAGTCCCAGCCCAATATACTTTTGCTGCCAAGCATATCATAATGTTTTTTTGAAACATTTGATTTTCTTTTAAATTTTTCTGTGCTTTTTCTTTCCGTAAAGAATTTTTCTAATTCTTTGGCAGTCTTCTGGGATGCCCAAGAACCAAAATGGTTAAAATTTTTCCTGTCGCCCTTGTCTTTAATTTCCTGCAATACTCTATAGAGACTCTCCCTGTCGGTAATTTTCCACTTCATACGAAGAAATGTCTTCCATCTCTTGATATTCTGTGAAGTGGATTCGCTGCCACCAAGTAGATCATGCCGCAAATTGCTTCTTTCAGCAATTATGGCTGTAGCTGCCAATACCCACTCTTTCTGTTGGAATAATGACACAGGTTTTCTTTTATTAGATATTTTGATTTCCGACGTATTAAAGCTGTCGGTTTTTGCATTCACAAGACATATATCCATGAGCTCCCGGGCATCGAATATATAAGTTGATTCCGGAAAATCCTTCAAAAACTGCTGTAGTTCAATCCCCGCATGTTCAAATTCTTCTAAGTTATAGTAGCAACGTCCTATCCAATAACGACTAGCAGCATGATTGGGATCAATGTCTCCACAGGACATGAACTCCATAATAGCGCGATCAAAGTTGCCTGCATAGTAAAAGCCCAATCCTCTCATAAAATGAAGCGAAACCATAGACGTCTCGTCATAATCTTCTGCAGATACGATCTCTAACTTAATATTTATGGATTGAGCTAATTCTGATGCCAATTGCAATGACAAAGAAAGTATATCTTTCTGACTGCCAGACACTTTTTTACTGACAATTATTCTTGCGGTGTTAACATCTAAAATATGAGCTACAACAGTCAGCTTTTCATTTGCAGCCAGTAATCCGCCCACAATAATAAAGTCAGCGCCTATTAATTTTCCAGCACGAGCCGCATTTCCCGCCTCCGACAGAGCCTGTAAGGAAATTTCCTGCTCTTTGATCAGTTCGCCTACCTGCTGACGTTCAACAACCTGTATATCCTTATGTTCCAAAAAACTGGCTGTAAGTAAATCTGAAAAACCTGTCGCAAGACCTGCCCATTTTTCATCCCCGGTATTATCTTCAAAAGGAGCTATATACATTACCGTAACACTACCGGGTTTTGTATTATCCGCAAGAGCTACAGGAAACAAAATAGCAAGATGTATGAAGATATTAATAGATAGACAGGCAATAACCAGCCATAATTTTCTCATGGGGAAACCTTTGTTTTTTTATTAAGCAATGCTCCATGCTTACCTAGCATACTAAAAATCGGTCCGGAAGGTAATGTTTCATTCAACGTCATGTTTACGGATCGCCAAATAAATAATATTTCATCTGTATCAGGATTATAGACAAAGTCAAAAAAAGCGTCTACCACCTGTGCCGGCATGGACAAAGTCTGCCATTTAGCGTTATTAAGACCTATCGGCCTCCATAAAAAATTGCTGACTTCATGGCTGCTATAATTTAGGTCTTTACGACCAATACCTACCAGAAAATCATCATCTATTATTTGTGCAGCAAGACCACCAGAACTTAAGTTTTTACCCCTATCAGGTAATACAGGAGATGCCCAGTTAATTAAATTACTGGAAGACGAATAAACAATATTTTTTCTTCCATAAATATCGGCATCGGAACAAACTAAATAAAACACACCATATTTGTCCTGCCTAATACACAGTCTTCCGGGTTTCCTTAGAGAGTCGGGCAGAATCTGCTGATTTAATTTCTCCCATTGCAACAGGTTTCTGCTCACAAATAAATTAATTACATTTCTTTCAGCTTCAACTTTTTCAGAAACAGCTATTACATAACGACCATCTAAGGTTTGAAGAAAATCATGATCAATATTATACGCAGAGGTAACCAAAATCGGTCGTGACCAATGAACCAAATCTTTTGTCCAGCAAACATATGTAGAAAAATCTCTGAGTAATCCACGGTCAGAAAGAAACATAAGACAATATCTGCCTTGTTCATCTTCAATAAGGCGGGGTGCCATTTCAACATGAGCTGAATTAACCGGAGGAGATATATTAACAGGAACATTCCATTTCTTGCCATCTTTGCTAGTGGCCATCCAGAGGTCATCCAAAAATGACCAAATTACTACAAATACCCCTGAACGGGTACGACATATGGTGGGACGTATTCCCCTCAACGCACTTTCTCTGCTTCTTCCCAGTCTGGCTACCCTTGCCGGACGATGTTTAAACCATGGATATTGCCTGGCTACACTTGTCGGATTCTGCCAGCCTTCTTCTTTAACTTCGTGTTTAAAAGGCAACGAAAGTTCTAGCGAAATTATTTCATCCGCTTTTATCTCCACCTCTTTTTCCTGCGGCAAATATGCCGAATTATGCGTATGTCTAACCTCTATCTTATGTTTACCTGGAATAAGATTAGTAATAATACCGTCAAAACATCTGGCATAAACACCGTCAACTAAGACTTCATAACGGCTGCAATTGTCAACCGTTATACCTATTCGACCGACTGGGCCAAGTGGTTCAAGTTCGGCTTCTATTCTCCAACCGTCAAAACTGGATTTAATGTTTTTTACTTGAGATATGCCAATTCTGTAAGCCCTACTTAGGTATTCCGGCCTTAGATAAAACCATGTACAGCCGGGAGGCATAGTAATTGTACGTGTAAGATCTTCAGGTTTGGTCTTATTTGTAGTCCAGACACTATCAATATCAACATAACGATATCTTCTGATCTGCAACCGGCAAACTGCGTCATGCTTTGGGTCATTTGTGCGCATTACCGTAGCTTTAATTTTCTTTATACTAAAACCCTCAGGAGCCAAAATGCGGTAATTACAACCCCACTTGTAGACACCACCGCACAGACCCTCTTTTTTGGCAATATCCTTACCGGCACGCGGCATATTGACAGACAAAGCTATGTCCTTATAAGGCAAATAGGTACTGGTTAATCTCCTGTTAAACCTGTCTTCGCTTTCTACAGCCGCCGAAGCCATAAGTCGAACGGATTCATTTTGCCACGACCTCAATCTATGCTCAAGACCACGTTCGTAAACAGGGATATTATATTCTATACCCGAAAGTAGTAGTGAAAAAGCTTCTCCATATTCATGCTTAAATTTTAATGTCTGCTGTTCCCGTTTGATAAGCCAGTCATAAAGCGGAGACCAATTTATATAATCAGCCTGATGATAGACTCTGTTTCCTCCCCAATCCTGTTTTCTTGCTTCTTGATAAAATTTCAATAAAGTATCAGGATCATCTATCGTGCGTTCGTAGCTGTGCACAAATTCTATGATAGCATCTCCAATTCTCGGATGAGATGGGAAATTATTAACAAATTGCTCATATTCTACACGAGCGTGACCGTATTCCTGACGATAATAACTCATGCGCGCCAGCCAGTAACGCGCATCCGCAAAATTTGGATCATTATGTATCGCTTTTCTAAAATAGTACCAGGCTTTGGTATATAAACCCTTGTCAAAATAATCTACCCCATTATAAAGATACTCTGTTGCCGGGACAGAATCGGTCCATCTAGGTAATTGATGAACAATATTTTGACTTACCCCTTTGCCCTTAAGACAAACAATTAAATCGCCGGCCAGATTTTTCTCCATTATGAGTACTTGATCTAGGCTGCTCTGTTCCGTTAAGCTGGCAATTACCCTACTGTCATCAACATTAATGACCTTCGCCTCCAGAACCAATCCGTTTTTATCAACCCCAAATGTGCCAAAAACCAGGTAGTCTACCTGTAGAGAACGGCCGATAGATCTCCTGACATCATTGGGCAAAGAGAGCGTATTTAATATCTCTCTTTCTTCCATGAGCATTTGCATATGCTCTCGCGTAACTACACGGAATCCTTCATATGAACTTAAATCATTTATGATAAGATCTGTTAAACCTTTTTCAAGCCAGTTATATTTCTGCTGTTCTACACCTGTTGCTCTGTTAGCGAAATTCAAAACAGCGACAGTTATCTCTGCCTGTATTTGCGAAGATACTATAACAATCTGCGCAATAATCAGTAATTTGAATATTGCTCTACTTATCTTAATATTGAACATATAGTTATCTATTTAAAATTTTGCCAGTTTTTTAAAGTATCACACAATAGAGTTTTGGATAAAAAATCGGCTGCCTTTTCCATAGCAATTTTGCCGGCTACGTTGACTGTGAGTTCTGTCCCTTTCCTGATCGTTTTGCCGCTGGCCAACACTTTACTGTCCTTTAATCTAATCGCCATTATCTCTAAACGCGCATTACAGATTGCGAGACTTTTCATACGACTACAGAATTCACTTACCGCTTCTCCTATTAATACAATATCGACTCCGGATAAATCTTTGGGGATTTGACCACAGCGATTCAAGCGGTAATCACGTGCCCAGGTTTTAACTTCGTTTGACTCAGACTTAACTACCTTCGCACCTATACCAATGAGGATACGTTCTAATTCTGCCTGTGCAATTGAGTAATCTGCGTATCGATCAATCTGTCTTTCCTTGATAATAACGGCCACAGTAGGTAAATGCGTAACCCCTGCTTGAACAAGTACATCTTTTATAATATCTACAGTATTTTTTATATATTCCGCTTGCTTTGGATCAAAGCTTTCTTTCTTTAAAAAACCGGTTAAATCATCCGCTAATGTGTTTACCAAAGAAGAAATATCTTCGTCTGCTTTACCTATAGAGACAATTGCCTTGACTAAACCGGTTTCAGTATTAATTGCTCTGGTACTGATGTAAATATTCTTATCTAGAATAAATATATTGCCGGTGAGCATGATATCTGCGCCGAGAAAATTTCCTATTTTTACTTTATCCTTAGCAGCCACAATCCCTGTCAAATTAAGTTTTAATTCACCGATGGCTGCGTCAATATCGACCCTGTCTACAATATTCAACCCCTCTTTAGCAGAAAGATTGGCCATAAGAAAATCTGCTACCATTTGACCGAATTGTGGCTTGTCCGGCACACGGCTATCATACTTCAGCACAGCTACAGAAACTTCCGCATGCGCCGATATATCAACGCATGCCAGACAAAGAACCAATAAACACCAATATAACCGGTTTTTCATCTCAAGAATATTTATTCTTTAACCAGTTTAGGTAACAGGCGTTCGGCAATTTTTGCCGCAGCATTCTGAAGCGCCCTTTTGCCTGCAATATACTCGGTAAGGTCTACCACAACCTCAGTCTGACGGTCTGTAGCAATGACTCTATCTGTAGCGCGGTCTATAGCTTTTATTTCCAGCCGAGCCTTAACGCTAACTAGATTACCCTTACGCATAGCAAATTCACTGAAACCTTCACCTTTTATAACTATATCAGCATTATCAGTAGTTACTTTTTCAGGATCAAGTACCTCAAACCCTGTTTCTTTACAAAAAATCATCAACTCCGTTTGAGCAGCTGGATCTATAACACCACGACCAATATGTCCCTCTGTAACCTTAATCAAGACTACAGGTCGTTTAGCTTCACCGAGCTGTTTGTTAAGAGCAGCTATACGATCTTCCAATTTCTTTTCTGGCACAACTAATTTACTGCCTTCTTTAACTATAGTTTCGGCCACCTTATCAGCTAATTTTTCAGTAAGTCCCGCTAAATCCTCAACTCTGCCCGTAACAGATTTACCTAAAACACGACTGGTCTCGGTGCCGATTATTTTGGCGACAACATAAAGCTTTTTCTCTACTTCAAATATTGAACCTGTCAACAATATTTTTGCACCTGTCATCTGTCCGACCTTGGCTGCCTGATCCGGCGTAATCATGCCGGATAATCCCAATTCCGTCTCACCAAAGATCTTTTCTATTTCAGTACGTTCTACCAGGATAATTTCAGGCTGAACCACTAATTTGGCGAAAAGAATATCCGCTGCCTTCTCGCCATAACCTTTAACCTGACTGCCTCGTTCAGCCAGGGGAAAGATGGCGGTTGGATAAGAAGTGAATTTTTCTTCATCCGCCCAGACTGTAATCATTGGAATAGCCATAACCAGCGCCAGCCCAACTAGTACCACCAACCTTACCTTGTTCTTTTTCATCTTGTGTCTCCTTTTAGTTTTCTTATCTCTATTTTATTTTCTGTATCTCCCGACAAATATTCAAACAACCGGGCTAAAAGAAACCGTGGTGTTGGCCCTGCATCCATCTGTTCCACAATAGCAAAACCGCATATTACTATCCTTCCTCCTTTACCTGTAAAATCAGCCTCAAACCAGGACCAGTCCTTATCCTCGGAAACAAATTCTCCAACCAATCTTGACTTGACTGTATTTAATACCATGCTTGAAGCGACAACCTTACCGTCAGGAGCCCATGCATCCGCGTCCAGTTTATTGTAGAGTTGGCAAATAACCTCCCTACCTAGAAACATCATGCTCCTACATTCAGGCAACTCAGTCCCCTTAACTCCGGGAATTAGAATACTGCCGGCAGAAGGGGCAAGAACTAAAACAGGCGTATTTTGAATTGATAAGCTTAATATCTCTTTCCATAAACTTTGATACTTAGCAAAATTTAATCCACTGCCGATTATTAACAATGATCCGTTGAATTTAGATAGACTGTCAATGTTTTTTTGGACAAGAAAAGGTATCTTCATTGCTTTAAATACAGCCTGTGTTTTTCCTTCTGGATCAAACAAACCTATTTTGAGATTTTTAAGCCATTCTTTTTTTATGGCAAAGGCATCCTCATGAAAAACATATAGGGTTTCTTCCCATGAAGCCAATACCTGCTTATCTGTTTTGGAATAGAGAGTAAGCGCAAATCGCAGCGGCATTATTACCCCTTCCTTGACCTGTGGTATATTGAGACCTACTTTAATAAGACTTTGGTCAACCGGACCTGCTTTGAACAAAGATTCTCCTCTGTCAATGGTTCTGTTCTTATGACGTAAGACCCATCCGACACGGCCACTTATAGATTCAACTGCTCTAATATGAAAATGATAAATAGCCTCCCTGCCTCCAAATACCGTTCGCCACTTCTCCTTGGCTTCGATGTCAATTTTACCCGGAGATCCCATGTCTTGAGCCTGTACCAGACCGGCTAAAAAACACAGTAACACAGCCCCTATTTTTGTTTTAAATTTAAACATCCTTATGCCATTGTGGGAGAATCTCAAGTTGCAACTGATTGGCTACCTCAAAAATAGAATATTCTGCATCTCCTGAAGTAAACAGTAATATCTGTTTTGGCTTACCCTGCTCAAAAATACCGCTAAAAGACGTCCTGACTTCAATAGGTGACTTCAACTGCATATCTGAGTCAATAGCGAGTAGACCGTCCGGTAAACGATGGGTCCATAACGTAATAGAGCCACCGGTTTCACCATCTAACGGCGCCTTAACAACTTTTTCCGAAACTGTGACTATTTCTGTTGTCCATATCTTATGCCAAGACTGGCCAAGTTGTCTTTTAAAGATAACTATACGAATCATCGAACAATCAGAGGAGATTCCAGGTTGGGATGTTAATCCAATGTTCATACTGCCATTTGAGGTTTGAATCCATTTCAGATTATCTGGAAAAACGTTTCTCATTTCTTTAAACACTTTCGTCTCTGTCCTGATATCCTTTTCAGATACAACCGCCATCTGGGTCAATTTCTCTGATTCAATAGTACTATCAGAAACCAGCTTAACAGGCACTGCTGTCTGCTGTTGCATAATCATTATTACTAAACAGGCGGCCATAGCGCTCAAAGACACATAAGTTGCTCTCCTCCACCAAAGTGAAACTACTTTCTGTTTGGTTCCTGACAGCGAGCCAGCTTCCACCTTCTCCAATCTGTTCTTCAGCCTCATCCAATAACTATCCCAGTATTCTTTAGACGGATGCTCATTAGCCTTTAGTTTGACTATCTCGTTTATTTTCTGAAAGTCCTTGAAAAATTCACTACAGTTTTTACACTGCTTCAGATGGCTCTCTAATTCGCTTTTCAAGTCCACGCCAAGCTCATCGTCAAGGCAGTCGGATAAGGTTCTTCTTGCTTTTTTGCACTCCATTGTTAAGCACCTCCTTAACTTCTTAAATAAACTTGTAATTTTTTTCTCAGCTTTTTCCTCGCATTAAATAACCGCCACGAAATTGTCTTCTCCGGACAATCTTCAATTTCTGCTATCTCTTTATGAGAGACCCCTTGAAGAATTGCGAGAACAACCACTGTTTTCTCGGCAAGCGGCAAAGAATCAACAACTTTAGTAAACTCATCATGCAATTCTTTGGTCCCTAATGCTTTTCGTGGACTAGCCTTAGCCATAGCTGCCAATCCGGATTGCTGATGAATCCCTATGATTATTTGCCTGTCTATGGAAAAGCGTTTCTGCCTCTTCTCCTTTTTCAGATGGTTAATGGATAAGTTCACTACTATACGATACAACCATGTATTGAAGCTTGAACGCTCGTCGAAACTATTGATAGAGCGATATACTTTTATAAAGGCTTCCTGCGATAAGTCGTCGGCATCAGCGTGGCTATTAGTCATTTGATATGCAATTTTGTAAGCTCTTTCTTTATGCATAGTTACTAGTTCTTCAAAGGCTTCCATGTCCCCTGCTTTAACTTTCTTTACCAGAAGACTATTTCTGTTTTCCTTTACTGTTCCGATGTCTTCCCCTTCCATTGTCTCTCTCACTATATTAGACAATTCTCCAAGCAGAATCCTTTGAATTATTTTTGCTGCAGACCGGAAGCTTATCTAAATTTGCTGCCCAATCCGGTGTATTTGAATCTTATTTTCACTTTTTCTTTGAGTTAAATTAGTATGCAAACATACTATGGCATCTAATGATCCGTTTACATAAATATCCCTGCCACATATCTTATGTTCAAATTTAAATTCGCATGTTCCATC
>DAOVHI010000102.1 GCA_030671985.1 bacterium | reverse complement strand
CCTACGGCACCGGCGCAGTAATGGCAGTGCCTGCGCACGACAAGCGGGACTTCGCTTTTACTGAAAAATATGACATTCCTGTTAAAGAGGTTATAAGCCCTGACGGAAAAGAACATGTTTTAGAAGATGCATATGTTGAACACGGGACAATGATAAATTCAGGGCGGTTTAATGGATTATCCTCAAAAGAAGGCATTAAAGCTCTTAGTAAATTTGCCAAAGAACACGGGTTTGGCGGTAAAAAGATTTCATATAGATTTAGAGACTGGCTCATATCCCGCCAAAGATACTGGGGGGCGCCCATTCCCATAGTTCAATGCAAAAAATGCGGCATAGTTCCTGTACCGGAGAATGAACTCCCCGTATTGCTTCCGGAGATTGAGGATTTTCATCCGACAGGAACAGGACGTTCTCCTCTGGCAAAAGTAGAGGACTTTGTAAATACCAAATGCCCAAAGTGCGGGAGTTCTGCGCAAAGAGAAACCGATACAATGGACGGTTTTGCGTGTTCTTCATGGTATTTTCTGCGATTTCCAAATCCAAATTCTTCGAAAGCCGCATTTGATAAAGAAAAAATTAAATACTGGCTGCCTGTAGATTTATATATTGGCGGCGCAGAGCATGCGGTTATGCACCTTCTATATGCGCGCTTCTGGACAAAAGTGATGTATGACGAGAGATTAATAGAATTTGACGAACCGTTTAAGGTTTTAAAAAATCAGGGAATGATGCTTTCCTATGATAATCAGAAGATGTCAAAATCAAAGGGCAATGTTATAACCCCTGATAGTGTGGTAGAAAAATTTGGTGCAGATGTTCTCAGAGCGTATATTCTATTTATGGGGCCATTTGATCAGGAAGTAAAATGGGAACAAAAAGGAATAAAAGGCGTATCCCGTTTCATTAACAGAGTATGGGAAATTGTTCTTGAATTTAAATCGCATGATAAAAACGGCAGTATAGAAGATAAGAAGAAACACAAAACGTTAAACATGTGGATACATAAAACTATTAAAAGATTTACCTTTGACATAGAACGGCTTCAGTTTAATACTGCAATTGCCGCTTTAATGGAATATATCAACTATTTATACGAGACCAAAAAAGACAAAGAAGTTACATCATCAAAGCTGTGGACAGAAGCTTTGGAAACATTAATAAGACTATTATCACCTGTCACTCCTTTTCTATCAGAGGAGCTGTGGCATGTTATTGGACATGAGCATAGTATTCACAGTCAGACGTGGCTAGAGTATAATGAGGATGCGATAAAAGTTGATGAGGTTGAGATCGTTGTGCAGATCAATGGTAAAATAAAAAGCAGACTGCAAATAAGCGCAAATCTTAATGAAGAAGAAATCAAAAAACTTGTTTTTGCAGATCAACACATAAAAGAAATCATCGCCAACAAAACAATCCGAAAGATATTTGTTGTTCCCGGGAAACTGGTTAATATTGTAATCTAGACGTAAAAGAGTTATAATCAAAAATTGATGGGGGAGCGTAGAGCTGAGAGTTCCGAAGGTGTTCGGAAGACCCCTTGAACCTGTTGGGATAATACCCGCGTAGGGAACGGAAAATGAGTTGGAATTAGTTTTTAATCTGTTCCTGAACGGAGCAGATTTTTTTTATGTAATTAAAAATTATAATATAATATAACATGGAGGATGGAAAAATGCTGGATGAAACAATAATCTCAAAAGCTATACTCGAAACGTACAATAAGAAACTTATAAATTGTCTGAATCTTGATGTTGCGATCGCAGGAGCAGGCCCTGCAGGCATAGTAGCTTCCTATTATATGGCAAAAGCCGGATTAAATGTCGCAATATTTGAAAGAAAACTCTCACCCGGCGGAGGTATGTGGGGAGGAGGCATGATGTTCAACCAGATCGTTGTGCAGGAAAATGCTTTGGAAGTTCTTAACGAATTTGATATTTCACATGAAGAATATCAAAAGAATTATTATGTGGCTGATTCTGTTGAAGCAATGTCAAAGCTTCTGGCAAAAGCAATGTCCTCCGGCGTAAAAATATTCAATTGCATGTCCGTAGAAGATACTTTAATTATTAATAACACTGTAAAAGGATTTGTTATTAACTGGTCTCCTGTAGAGATTGCAGGGCTGCACGTTGATCCATTGACTGTGAAAAGCAGATATGCCATAGAAGCAACAGGACATCCTCTTGAAGTATTGACTGTACTTGAGAAAAAAGCAGGAGCCAAATTAAAAACAAAAACGGGTAAAATAATGGGCGAAATGCCCATGAATGCGGATAAAGCAGAGAAGGATACAATAAAGAATACGAAGGAGATATATCCCGGATTGTTTGTGGTTGGTATGGCAGCGAATGCGGCATTTGGCGGACCTAGAATGGGACCGATTTTTGGCGGGATGCTCCTTTCAGGTAAAAGAGCATCTGAGATTATAATTAAAAAATTTAAGAAGGGAAAATAAATGACATTACTTGAATCGGCAAAGAAGGGAATTGTTACAAAAGATGTAACAATAGTAGCTGAAAAAGAAGGGATGGACGCAAATGAATTAGTTCAGAAAATTGCGGCGGGAGAAATAGTCATTCCTAAAAGCAAAAAACATAAATTCTCTCCAATAGGTATTGGATCAGGTTTAACTGTAAAGATAAATGCAAATATAGGTACGTCTCCAAAGGATGCTGACATAAAAAAAGAGTTAAGAAAATTACATATTGCAATTAAGTCCGGCGCTGATGCAATCATGGATTTAAGCATAGGAGGCGATTTGAATAAGATTCGCAAAACAGTTATTGAAGAATCAAGTGTGCCGGTAGGAACCGTTCCTGTTTATCAGGTAATGGTAGAAAAAAAATATATTGCAAGGATAAGCAAAGAAGACATATTAAATACGATTCGAATACATGGCGAGCAGGGAGTTGATTTTGTAACCGTTCATTGCGGATTCACAAGAGATTGCATTCCTTTATTGAAAAACAGGATGACGGGTGTTGTGTCAAGAGGCGGAACTTTCATAATGAGATGGATGCAGCAGCATCGCATGGAAAATCCGTTATTTGAGTATTATGACGAGGTTTTGGACATAGCAAAAGAGTATGATATGACTCTTAGTCTTGGTGACGGGCTGAGACCCGGATGCATTGCAGACGCAACAGATAAAGCGCAGATAAAAGAACTTAAAAATCTTGGTATGCTGGCTGAAAGAGCGAGTGAGCGAGGAGTTCAGGCAATGATAGAAGGACCTGGACATGTTCCTCTAAATCAGATTGAGAAGAACATGAAACTTCAAAAGAAATACTGCAAGAATGCACCGTTTTACGTTCTCGGTCCGCTTGTAACGGATATTGCTCCGGGTTACGATCATATAACATGCGCAATAGGAGGAACCCTTGCCGCGTATTATGGAGCGTCCTTCCTATGTTACGTCACCCCTGCAGAACATTTGAGCCTGCCGACAGAAGATGACGTAAAAGAAGGTGTGATCGCCGCGAAGATAGCTGCTCATGCAGCAGACGTAGCAAGAGGACATAAAAAAGCTCTGGATTGGGATAGGAAAATGTCTATAAGTAGAAAAAAACTTGATTGGGAAAGCATGATATCTCTTTCAATAGATCCTGAAAAAGCAAGGAAATATAGAGAACACAGCAAAATAAATAAAGATGAAGAATGCACAATGTGCGGAGAGTTTTGTGTAATGAAGGACTGGAAATATGACAAAACTTAGCGGAGAGTTTGATTTAATAAAACATATCGCTGCCCGTCCGATAAGAAAAGAAGTAATCTGCGGTATAGGAGATGATGCGGCTGTAATAAAATATGAGAACAAGTTTCTTTTAGTTACAACAGATACTATTGTTGAAGATGACCATTTCTCTTTTGCCTATTTTACCCCTGAGCAGGTCGGCATAAAAGCCATAGAAAGCAATTTATCCGACATCGCTGCAATGGGAGGTGTGCCTTTGTATGTATTGGTCTCTCTTGTATTAAGATCCGATTCAACAATGCATATGGTTGAGGAAATATATAAAGGAATGAGAAAGAGGTGCAAGAGACATAACGTCGATATAATCGGAGGAGACACTACTCATGGGGATGTTAATGTTATTACCATAACTTTAATAGGTGAAACAGATAAAGAACATCTTTGTATGAGAAAGGATGCAAAGGCGGGAGACCTCATATTTGTAACGGGACTTCTAGGCGCATCAACAGCGGGTTTGCATCTTTTCAGAAATAAGATAAAAGGTTTTGAGAAAATCAAGACATGTCATACCACGCCAAAATCCAGGCTTGATGTATCATGGAAGATTGCAGGCTATGCCAATGCAATGGAGGATATAAGCGATGGGCTTGCCTCTGAGCTCAGAAATATCTCCGAGCAAAGCAAATGCGGAGCGATTATATACGCAGATAAAGTTCCTATAGACAGGCAAACTCATATGGCTGCTCAAGCCTGTAGTGAAAGCGCCTTGGATTTTGCCCTATACGGGGGAGAGGATTTTGAACTTGTTTACACTGTTTCGAAAGAGAAAAGCAAAAAAGCATACGGCTGCTGCGTTGGAGAAATCATAAAAGACAATGGCGTTTACATTAAGAAAAATAACAAGTTAATAAAACTTACTAAGTTTGGCTACGACCATTTTAAAAAACAGTAACTTTTAGTCAGGACTAATAACCACCAGATATATAATTCTTCATGTGTTTGTTCTCTGTAACAGCGACATCTAAAAGTGTCTTAACAATATCTCCGATAGAGACAATGCCCAGCAGTTTCTCGTTATTCATTATAGGAATATGCCGGATCTTGTTGTTAGTCATGCTTTCCATAATTGCTTCGATTTTGTCTTCCATTGTAGCAGTGATAAGCTTGTCTTTTGGTGTCATGATATCGCTTACGAGCATATCGCACATTTGACCTTTTACATCAAAAGCTGCATGCAAGATATCTCTTTCGGAAATAATTCCATGAATATTATTATCTTTATCAATAACCATTAATGCCCCTACCCGCTTTACATTTAGCAACTTTATACAATCGCACAAAGGTTTATCCGGCTG
>DAOVHI010000054.1 GCA_030671985.1 bacterium | reverse complement strand
GCGCAAGCAGGCAGAAAAAGAGAAATTAGAGAATAAGATAGAAGTGCATTACAGGGATGGCAAGAAGTTATACCGTAATGACGAATATTCTGGCGCGATAGATGAGTTCAAAGCAGTTCTTTTCCTTAGCTCTACGCATGAAGGGGCGGCGGAATATTTAAAAGCTTCAGAAGCATCACTTGAAGAGCAGACAGAAAGGGAATCTGCTCGGCAGGCGAATGTTGCTAAAAAACAAATAGCGAGAAAAGAGAAATTAAGAAAGAGAGATATACAGGATAAGATTACGGATGCCAAAGTAAAAGCAGACGCAGGAGAATATGATGAAGCGATTAAAATACTTGAGGAAATTCTTCCGGATATTTTAGACGAAAATCTTCAGAGAAACGTAGCGTTTTTGATATCAGAGATCAGAACAGGAAAGACAGTGAAGGAAGAAAAGGTTGCAGAAAAACAACTTCAGGTTATTTCTGATGAAAGAATGTTAGAAGTTACTAAAGCCCAATTACCCCCAGCCGAAGTAAAAAAGATAAAAGAATTAGTTCGTAAGAAAGAAAAAGTAGACGCAGCTATACTGTTAAGAGACAAAGCGGCCAGCATTGAAGTACCGATTGTGAAGTATACAGGCACGGATTTAAGAGATGTGGTACTATTCTTGATAAAACAGACAGGCATTAATATTGTTATTGACGAGACGATATTTTCCGGTGAAATACCTGCTCCAGTGGCGGCTGCTCCTGCAGCAGAACCGGCTGAAGTCTTTGGTGAAGAGAATGCGGCTCCTGCTCAGCCAACAGGTCCTATAAATACAAAGGTAACATGTTTTCTGCAGAATATGACCCTCCTAAGTGTGCTTGAAGCGATACTTAGGCCCAAAGGACTGGATTATAAGTTTACGAAGGAGTATATATGGGTCTCTACCAAGTCAAGGATTTTGTCTCAGCCTCTTGAAGACCTGGAAACAAGAGTCTATACGTTGGAGTATGGATCTTCAATGAATATACGCCCTTTGACAGAAACGGGATTCGGAGGCGAAGAAGGTGACGACGCAGCTGGCCCACCAGGAGAGGAAGAAGGCGCCGACGGCGAAACTGCGGCTGCAAGCGGCGGTGAAAGCATAAAGCGGCTTTTAGAGACACTGGTTCCTCAGCCGGAAGGTGCTAGTATCACTGTGCAAAGTGAGCTTAATAAGCTTTTCGTCAAAAACACCCCTGAAAATTTGGATAAGACAGAGAAGGTATTAGCTGAACTCAGAGCCCCGGTTCAGGTTGCTATAGAGGCAAGATATGTGTATGTGAGATTAGTGGAAGGAAAAGAGATAGGTATGGGGTTTAAAGATGTTTCAACAAAGTGGAGAATAGGCGCGCAGGAGACTAATATTCTGGGCACATCACTACGGGACAATACTGTAACAGGAGATATTCTTGGGGGCATTACTGGTCTTGGAAGTACCGGCATTGATCTAACATATGCGGCTGTCTTGAATAGATTGCAATTCACAACTTATCTTAAGGCGTTAGAGAGCAGAGCAGACACGAATACTCTTTCAGCTCCAAAGTTGACGACTCTCAATAACAAGCCTGGAATTGTTAGATTTGTTGAGACAATAAGTTATGTAGACGAAGTGTCAAGCAGTAGCACAACTACAGATGGGGTAACCACCACAAGTTACGATTATACGTTTACTGAAAGGGATGTTGGCATGATATTGAATGTTACTCCACAGGTGAATGAAGCTACGCGCTGCGTTACATTATTCATGCAGCCTGTGGTTAGTAACGTAGAAAGTTGGACGGCTTATACAGTTTCTACAGTAGGGACAACTGGAACGAGTATTAATAGACCTAATTTTTACAGCAAAGACATAGAAACGTGGGTAACTGTTCATGATGGAGATACAATCGTTCTTGGCGGATTTATGGAAGATACGGCAGGAAAAACCGTACATAAAGTGCCTTTTCTTTCAGATATTCCTCTGTTGGGTAAATTGTTTCAATACAAGTCAAATAGCAGTGATAAAAGGAAGCTTTTGATATTTGTAACTGTTAACATATTGGATGTCAGCGGGAGTTCGCGGACTGCGCAATAAGACACACTGTAAAGAAAGTTCTTAATTTCTAATTTTCAATCAGTTATTAATTCTTAAATGAATCAGAAAAAAACTCTATATCTTATAGATGGTAATTCGTATGCCTACAGGTCTTTTTACGCTATAAAGGATCTTAAGACGAGGGAAGGGCTGCCGACAAATGCTGTATATGGATTCACTGTAAGTCTTCTAAAAATATTACGCAGAGAAAGGTTGGATTATATTGGAATAGTTTTTGATCTGCCGGAACCTACCTTCAGGCACAAGGAATTTGCTTCTTATAAAGCAAATCGTCCTAAAATGCCGGATGAGCTGATTATCCAGTTTCCAATCATTAAAGAAGTTATACGCGCTTTTAATATCCCTATCTTTGAGCTTGGGGGATATGAGGCGGATGATATTATTGCTACTCTTGCTAAAGAGGGAGAAAAGAATGTATTTGACGTATTTGTTATGAGTCCGGATAAAGATCTTCTGCAGATTATAACTGACAATATTCGAGTAATACGTTCTGCCAAGAAAGACGCTGTTTTTGATAGAAAGAGAGTTTATGAAAAATATGGTGTTGAACCTGAAAAACTAGTCGATATTGCGGCTCTTGGAGGGGACAGCTCTGATAATATTCCTGGAGTTCCGGGAATTGGAGAAAAAACAGCATCAAAACTAGTTAAGCAGTTCGGTGATCTGGATGGGGTTTTAAAAAATACAGATAAAATACACGGCGAAAAGATTAGGAAAAACTTGAACCAGTTCTCTCATCAAGCAGAATTAAGCAGAAAACTGGTTTGTCTAAAAACAGATGTTCCTATCAGAATATGCTGGGAGGATTGTGCCGCGAAAGTTTACAGCGTGGATTTTAATAAAAGCAAAGTTAACAGACTTTTTGCAGAGTTGGGGTTTAATAAACTGATTTTGACCTAACTCATCCTTATATTCTATTGAGAATAAAGAGAAACGAAAAAATAATTGGAAATTACGTGTTAATGGTAGTTGGGCTGACAGGTGGAATTGCTTCAGGGAAAAATACAGTAGCCGTAATGTTTAATGATCTTGGCGCGAAGATAATAGATGCGGATAAAATTGCAAATGACCTAATAAATGCTGAAATTAGTGGAAATAATATTTTTACTAAAATAGTTAGCTTATTTGGAAAGGGTATTCTTAATAACTCAGGGACGATTGATAAAAAAAGTTTGGCGGATATTGTTTTTAAAGACAGAAAGAAGCTGGAGTGTCTTAATCGTATAATGCATCCGGAAATTATCAGGATCATAAAAGATAAGATTGCTTCGTTTCGACACTCAGCCGGAGTTCGCAATGATAGTAAGGGCGTAGTTATTATTAATGCGCCTCTTATTGTAGAGGCAGAAGCTATCTCGCTTGTTGATAAGTTAATAGTAGTTTCTGCAAGTATAGAGAATCAGATAGCAAGATTAAGAGCAAGATCATCTTTAACTAAGTCGGAAGCTTGCCGAAGAATAGACGCGCAGCTGCCAATAAAAGAAAAGGAAAAATTTGCCGATTTTGTAATTAATAACAATAACGAATTAGAAGAAACAGAAAAACAAGTCAAAAAAATATGGAAGGAGTTATGCAATGAATAAACGTTTGAATGTTATAGAACTTAAAAGGATGAGTATTGAAAAAGTTCAGGAAATGGCTAAAGAACTTGAAATAAAAGATTATACTATTCTGCCCAAACAGGAACTGATTTTAAAAGTTGCCAGAGAACATGCGAAAAAAAGTGGACATATTTACGGAGAAGGAGTTCTTGAGGTATTAAATGAAGGATTTGGGTTCTTGAGGTCATCAGACTACAATTATCTTCCATGTCCTGATGATATTTATATCTCTCCGTCGCAGATACGTCGTTTTAGTCTTCGTACAGGTGACAAGATATTAGGAGAGATCAGACCGCCAAAAGAAGGGGAAAAATATTTTGCTTTACTTAAGATAGAAAAAGTAAATTCTGAAGACCCGGAGATTGCAAGGAAAAAAATTAAATTTGATCGACTTACTCCGATTTTTCCGCAGCCGAGAATTGTGCTTGAAACAGACCCTGATGCAATATCTATGAGAGTCATGGATATTTTGTCTCCCATAGGAAAGGGACAAAGAGGATTAATAGTATCTCCGCCAAGGGCAGGGAAGACTGTGATGCTTAAGAAAATAGCGAATAGTGTTTCAAAAAATCATCCGGAAGTGGTTTTAATAGTGTTGTTGATAGATGAACGGCCTGAAGAGGTCACAGACATGCAGCGTTCTGTTAATGGAGAGGTAATAAGTTCAACTTTTGACGAACCTCCGGAACGTCATGTGCAGGTTGCTGAAATGGTGATTGAGAAAGCAAAAAGATTAGTTGAAGGCAAAAAAGATGTAGTTATATTGCTTGACAGCATTACAAGGCTTGCCAGGGCATATAATATACTGGTGCCGCACAGTGGGAAAATTCTCTCAGGAGGTGTGGACTCTAATGCTCTTCATAAGCCAAAGCGATTTTTTGCCGCTGCCAGAAAAATAGAAGAAGGAGGAAGTCTTTCAATAATAGCAACAGCGCTGATCGATACAGGAAGCAGGATGGATGATGTGATTTTTGAGGAATTTAAAGCAACTGGAAATATGGAAATTCATTTGGATCGTCGTCTTGTGGATAGGAGGGTTTTTCCTGCGATTGATATTGAACGTTCAGGAACCAGGAAAGAAGACCTGTTAATAGAGCAAAAAGATCTGAGCAAGATTTGGTTATTGCGTAAGGTGTTGATTTCAATGGGCGTGACAGAAAGGATGGAGTTTTTGATTGATAAATTAAAAAAGGCAAAAACAAATAGAAAATTCATTGATACCATGAATCGGATTGAGGTGTAAATTAATTTTTAATTATGAGTTCTAAATTAAAAATTGTTCTTGCCATATTTCTCTTGTATTTCGTCTCAGTCTTCATTAGATTTCAGATATTACAACACAGGATAGACAATTGCGGCTCTCTTCCTTTTTCTAACGAATCCGCTCAGCATCTTATATGCACTAAAATCATTACCGAGACGGGCAGCCTGCCCGTTATGGACAATAAAATACAGCATCCTGAAGGCATTAATATCCGTAAAAGGAATTTTGTTTTCATGGAGTATTTCTACGGGTATCTGTATAGATTCCTAAATCTTGCAAAAACCGATGTAGGTGCAGGTCTTGCGCCTGCCCTCATTTGTTTTATAAGACACATAGTTCCTTTGCTTTTTTCATTGAGTATAATTGCGATTTTTATATTGGCATATAGTATCTCCGAAAATCAGATTGCAGCTCTAATTTCTTCAGCATATTATGGTGTAATGCTTCCTTCTGTAATTGAAACTACAGGAGAGATTTTTCTAAAACAGACTTTTGCTTTACCGCTTATATTTCTTAATTTGAGTTTGTTGTTTTTTATTCCAAAACAGCCTAGATACAAAACAAGGCTTTCTCTATCAATTTTGGCCGGATTATTGCTCTATATTGCTGTTATATCATGGGATCTTACCCAGCTCTATTTAGGAATTTTATTTGGTTCAGCAGTGTTTTTAATTATATGCGGTAAAAGCAGTTTGAATTATTTAGAATTCGTTTTCATAAGTTTTTTATTTATGGTGTTTGCAGGTTTTACAAATCCCAGACTTATGGAGATAAAGTTTCTCTACAGCCATGCGATGCTTTTTGGGTATTCTACAGTTGCAATTGCTTTCGTGATGAAAATAAAGAGATTAAATCGGCTAAAAGCGTTATTATTGCTTTTTGGTGTATTCATTTTTTTAGAGATTATTAGTTCTTTTGTGCTAAAAAACCAGTTTAGTACATACTCTCATATAACGTCTCTATTTTTCTACAAACTCAGATTCTTAGGAGTAAAACCGACTAATCCGGCTCTTTTGCCTTTTGATGTAAATTTTATGTGGTTACCTGCCGATATTAGTCCTTCCTTTGTAGAAATAGTGGTGTTTTTTAGTTCAACACTTCTTATTGGGATCACAGCCTTTATTTTATTTTGCAAGGAATACAGGAGGGGGAATTCAGTAAAGGAAGACATTCTTCTGATATCTTTGACTCTTTTATTTTTGATATTCTACCTTCTCTTTGCAAGAATGAGGGTGTTTCTAATCTTCTTCCTATGTTGCTCCATTTCTCTCATATATAAATACATACCAAAATCAAAGGCAATTAATCTGGTTACGGCTTTGCTTCTTGTGTTTCTGCCATTTGAATACATGAAAACAACGCATATTTGCAAAAGAGTTGGATTTATTAAGCACCCTTCTTCTTTAATGAGTGTGTGCGAATGGATTGAGGAGAACACCCATGAAGATAGTCCTATCGCAACAAACTTCTCAATAGCAGGATTTATTAGACTGTATGCGGACAGACCTGTATTAATTCATGCGAAAGTAGAATCAGATGATATAAGGGCTAAAATAAAGGATTATATGTATTCAATGTTTTCAAGAAACGAAACTGATTTATGGAGATTTTGCAGGGATAGGGACACAGATTATCTTGTTTATACAATGGGAACTTATATTACTAGTGGCGTATATTCATGGAGATATATAACAGGTAATTTAAAATTTGATGAGGCGGTAACTGCTTTTAAACTTGAATTCAAACCTGAAGAACTGAAAAAGTTTAAATTAAAATATAAGAATAGGTATTACAGAGTTTATAAGATATTTACAGAAGAGGAGATTGAAAGTGAAGAGAATATAAGAAAGGCTATTGACAAATTTCTTGCAAGGTCTCCTAAGTTGTGATATAAAAGTTCCATAAGCAACCCGGCAAATAGAGAGGAGTGGGTAATAAGTTTCCCCACTCTTTGTTGTTGGTAGGGGATTATCATGAATAAAGAAATTTTGGGGATTATAACGGCGCTTTGTAAAGAGAAGAACATAAAAGAGAAAATTCTTGTAGAAGCTGTCGAAGCGGCTTTATTATCGGCTGCGCAAAAAAAATTAGGAAACTTTATGGACATTGAGGTGTCCATTGGTGGAGACGGGAAAGAAATTTGTGTGTTTTTAAGAAAAAAAGTTGTACGTAATGTAGAAGATCCACACAAAGAAATTGATGTTAAAGAAGCAAAAAAGATAGATAAAAGCTTGAGAGTCGGCGGGATATATGTTGAAGAAATAACACCTCATGATTTTGGCAGAATAGCGGCTCAGACTGCAAAACAAGTAATAATGCAAAAGATAAGAGAGGTAGAAAATGACAATCTGTACGAAAAATTCAGAGAAAGACAGGGCACTTTAATTAATGGGATTGTGTATAGATTTGATCACGGAGATGTGATAATTGACCTTGGTGACGTTGAAGCTCGGATGCCTTATAGGGAGCGTTTGCAAAATGAAAGATACAAGCAGGGTGATAGAATACGGGCATATATTTTAGAAGTTACGGATTCCGGTAGTAAAGTTAACATAATTGTTTCCAGAACACATCCGGAGTTTGTAAGACGATTACTTGAGTTAGAGGTTCCTGAAATTGCGCAAAGCATAATTGAAATAAAGGCTATTGCCAGAGAAGCAGGAGACAGAACTAAAATAGCTGTTTATAGTAATAAAGAAAATGTTGACTGTGTCGGAGCGTGTGTTGGAATAAAAGGCACCAGGATAAAAGCGGTTATCGAGGAACTTGCCGGTGAGAGAATCGATGTTATTGGGTGGGATAAAGAAATTAAAACCTTTATTAAAAAGGCGTTGTCCCCAGCTGAAATAAAGAGCGTGAAATTGGATGAGGAAAACAAAGCGGCGGTCATATTAGTCGATCCTGATCAACTTGCCATTGCAATCGGTAAAAAAGGGCAGAATGTAAAGTTGACGTCACAGTTAGTTGATTGCAGGATTGATATAGTTGCTGATGAAAAGAAAGAGAAAAAAGAGAAAATTAGCATACCAGGTATTGGTAAGGGAATAATAAGTATTTTAGAAACTCATGGGTATGACACGATGAGCAAGCTTAGTAAGATATCAGTAAAGGATTTACTTGAATTGCCCGGTATCGGAATAAAAACAGCAGCAAAAATAAAAATACTTAAATAAACTTAGGCTTATAAAAAAATGAAAGTTCATGAATTAGCGAAGAAAGTTGGCTTGCCGAGCAAGGAGGTCGTAAAAGGGCTCAAAAAGTGGGGAGTTAGTGTAAAAACCCATATGAGTGATGTAGGGGACGATGCATGTAACCTTTTTATCGAAATGTTGAGAGAAGAAGGGAAGCTCAAGGAACAGAATAAGACTCTAAAGAAAGAAGAGCCTTCTTCAGAGGAACGTAGTCTTTCAATTCCTTCAGATATCACTGTTGGACAACTCGCGGCGATGATTAATGTGAGCGCACCTGCATTAATTAAGAAGTTAATTGAAAAAGGCGTTTTTGCTACCGTTAATCAGACGCTTAAACCTGAACTTGCTGTTGAAGTTGCTGTAGAGCTAGGTTACGATCCCAACCTAATTAGAGCTGTCGATGAAAAAGAAGTTGTTGTTAAGACAAAAATAAAAACCAAGGGAGATATTGAAAGAGCTCCTATTATAACAGTAATGGGTCATGTAGATCACGGAAAAACATGTCTCTTAGACGCTATTAGAAACGCGGATGTTGCTGGTGGCGAGAAAGGAAGCATTACTCAGCATATAGGAGCGTACAAAGTAAATATTAATAAAAGAGATGTTGTTTTTATTGATACTCCCGGGCACGCGGCGTTTACATCTATGAGAGCTAGAGGTGC
>DAOVHI010000140.1 GCA_030671985.1 bacterium | reverse complement strand
TGATGTAATAAAATTAAGACTGCCTAAAATGGATAAAGATAGAATAAAATACAAGACGGTAACAGCCAAGACGGTAATAAACTCAGGAATGGTCAATGTAAAAAGCCTGCGTATTGACGGCGACCGAATCAGGATCTCGGGCAGAGGCGATATTAATCTGAGTAAAGAATCAATGAATATGGTTTTTGGTGTTGAGCTTTTTCAGATCATTGATGAGGTGTTGAATAAGATACCGATTATAGGTTATATTATAACAGGGGAAAATGGTAATTTACTTGCTTTCTATGTCAAGCTGAAAAGCCACAAGGACGGGTATTTAAATGTAACCGTCGTTCCGCATGAATTATTGGGAGACGTGACCATAAGATTGTTCCAACGATTGTTAAAATTGCCGCTAAGGATGATGACTCCAATTATGAAATCTACAAATGATAGAAAGAAGAATATTGAAAATGAAAGATAGAATAATACAAAACATTTTTAAAATCTTCAGCCATGCCGGGAAATCCATATATCTTGTTGGAGGTTCAGTACGCGATTTATTAATGAAAAAACCTCTCAACGATTATGATTTCGCCACTTCTGCAACGCCTCCTGAAATTATCAGTATACTGCGAAAAAATAGGATAAGAACATATCCTGTGGGCATAAGTTTTGGAACAGTCGGCGCGTTCATAGATCAAATCGAATTGCATATTACAACCTTTAGAAAAAAAGAGAGATATAGGGGGTTTAGCAGAAAACCTGATGTTGATTTCGGGACTAATATAATGGAGGATTTAGAGCGCAGAGATTTTACAATAAATACAATAGCTGTAGGCGCTGATTTGGAAATAATTGATCCTTTTAATGGAAGAGAGGATTTAGAGCAAAAATTAATCAAAACACCTAAGGATCCAGACATTGCATTTGAAGATGATTCTTTGAGAATTCTGAGAGCTTTAAGGTTTCAGTCTCAATTGGGATTTGAGATCGAAGAGAAGACTCGCACATCATTGAAAAAAAATGCGTACAGACTGCTAAATCTCTCAAGCGAGAGAATAAGAGATGAAATGACCAAGCTGTTACTTGGCAATCATGTGGAAGCCGCATTGGGAAATCTAATGCAGAAAGAAATTATCAATTATTTTCTGCCGGAACTTGTTCCTCTGAAAAACCTGCACGAAGATAGCCAGCTTCACCATAAAGATGTGTGGATGCATACAGTAAAAGTTGTTAATAATTGCCCTTTAGATGAAAAAATTAGATGGGCTGCGCTGCTTCACGATATAGCGAAACCATACGTGAGAACAATAGATGCAAAAAATGTGCATTTTTATAGACATGAAGACTTAGGCGCTAAGATGGCATGGGGAATTCTTACAAGACTTAAATTCTCCAATCAGGATCGCAGATATATATGTTTCTTAATCAGTAAACATATGCGGGCAAATCTTTATACATCTCTATGGACGGACACTGCAGTGAGACGATTTGCGAGTAAAATGGGGGATAAGCTTTCAGATGTTCTTAGTATCTCCAAGGCAGATATAACATCATACAAGAAGGAGAGAGTTGCTAAAAAGCTGAAAGAATTATCTGAGCTTGAGGAGAGATGCGAAAAACTGCGTTCAGCAAAAGAACCAAAATTCCCAATTAGCGGAGATGAGCTAATGGAGGAATTTACGCTTTCTCCATCGCCGTTAATAGGGAAAATGAAGAACAAAATACTGAAAGCAATTACAAGTGAAGAATTACCTGATGATAGTGAGAATAAAAAGATATATTTTGAATATATTAAGAAGGAATTTAAGAAGGAACTTGAAATATAGTGCAAACGGTATTACACATAAATGCGGGTGAGGTTTGGAGCGGGATAGAGCAGAGAATATTATCAATTGCTAAGGTTCTTCACGGCAAGGCATTCAACACGATTTTTGCAGTATCTCCATCCAGCCCGCTATATAAAAAAGCTGTTTCGAATAATATATCGCCACTTCCGCTTGCGATAGGAAAATGGAAGTTTAACCCGCTTGCGATATGGAGATTGTCAAGATTTTTGAAGATTCTTAAAGTAGATATATTACACACACACCGTTCATCAGACCACTGGATTGGAGTCTTGGCTGTTAGATTATTTGGATTGTCCGGTCAATGCAAAATTATCCGCACTCGCCATAATTTTACAAAAATAAAAAATAACTGGATAAACAATAAACTATATAAAGAATGGACAGACAGAATAATAGCAGTGGCGGAGATAATAAAACGGCAACTGGTTGATAAAAACAACATCCCTGAGAATAAAATCACAACTATTCATAGTTCCATAAATACAGAAAAGTTTAAAGACGTGTTTGATGATAAATATATACGAAACGAGTTTGAAATATCATCCGATACTACAGTTATAGGAATGGTAGGAAGATTAAGAGAGCATAAAGATTATCCAAACATGTTCACAGCATTGAATATTATTGTTAAAAAAATTGAGGATATTAAATTATTGATCATTGGAGATGGAATTCTAGAATCGCAGCTTAAGAAGATGGTTCAAAAAATGCAATTAGCTGATTACGTTATATTCGCAGGTAAAAGGGAAAATATACCACAAATTCTCTCAGGAATTGATATATTCGCTCTTTCTTCTTCTGTTGAAGGATCTCCCGCCGCAATTAAGGAAGCTCTTATTATGGAAAAACCTATTGTTTCAACTAATGTTGGCGGCATTCCCGAAATTATTCAAAACGGAATTACAGGCGTATTAGTTTCTCCTCATAATCCGGAGGCTCTGGCTAATGCTATTCTTGACACAATAAATAGTAGAGATAAAGCCTTGGCAATGGCAAAAAAAGGGAAACAAGTTCTCATTAATAAATTTTCGGAAACCCGGCTTGCAAAGCTGACAGCAGAGGTATATCAAGAACATGGTTAAATTAAAAAACTCGAAGAAATCACTTTGGAAAAGTGAAAACATGCATAGAGCGCTTCTTGAGAATCTTCCTCAGAAGATATTTTTAATAGACAAAAATCTGGTTTTTGTCTCTTGTAACAAAAGCTTTGCGCAAGACAAAAAAATTAGTCCAGAAGAAATTTCGGGAAAAACATATTATAATTTCTGTTCAAAAAAAATGGCTGAAAAATATAGGGCAGACGATAGAAGGATCATTAAATCCGGAAAAACAGAAGAAATAGAGG
>DAOVHI010000030.1 GCA_030671985.1 bacterium | reverse complement strand
ATAAAAAAATACCGCCTATTATTATAACCGGAAAGAAAACAAAAATTGCCTGATAGATTTCCCCTTATCCCCATCAGAGATATTGTTGTGCTTCCATACATGATAGTTCCGTTATGGATTGCCAGAAGCAGGTCTATTCTTGCTGTAGAAAAAGCTATGGCAGGATCAAAGAAGGTCTTGTTAGTGGCGCAGAAGAACGCGCTTACAGAAGATCCAATCCCTGAAGATATGTATGAGGTCGGAACAGTCGCAGAAATTCTACAGGTAGCGAAAAATCAGGATGGATCCATTAAAATATTGATAGAAGGGATGGATAGAGCAAGGATAATAAAATATGTCAATACAAGAGGAATATTTGAAGTAAAAGCAGAAAGAGTAAAAGAATCCTCTAAAAAGACACCTGAAATAGAAGCTTTAATGAGAACGGTTAAAAAAATATTTCAGAAGTACGGAGAACTGAGTCCTAAAATACCCGGAGAATTCCTAAACTCAATTAATAGTTTTAATCAACCCGGCAAATTAGTGGATGTAATTGCTTCTCATATTAAAGTTAAAACGGAAATAAAACAACAAATTCTAGAATCCTTTCATCATGAAGATAGATTAAAGAAAATGATAGAAATACTTGCAGGAGAGATAGAGATTCTTGGTGTTGAGAAGAAGATTCAAGGGCGGGTTACGGAACAGATTGGTAAAACGCAAAAGCGGTTTTATCTGCATGAGCAGATGAAGGCAATAGAAAAGGAGCTGGGAAAAGGCTCAAAAGATGGAGACGAGATTAGTGAGCTTAAGGCAAAAATAAAAGAAGCTAAGATGACAAAAGAGGCTGAAGAGAAAGCGAATAAGGAGCTGGAAAAGCTGGCAAAGATGCATTCAATGTCTCCTGAGGCGACTGTGGTTCGCAATTATCTGGACTGGCTGATCGGTGTTCCGTGGAGTAAAGAAACACCGGATAAATTAAATATAAAGAAGAGCGGTAAAATTCTTGATCAGGATCATTATGGACTTGAAAAGGCCAAGGAAAGGATACTGGAATTCCTGGCAGTAAGAAAGTTAGTAAAAAAGCTTAAAGGTCCGATACTTTGTTTTGTGGGGCCTCCAGGTGTAGGAAAAACGTCATTAGCGAGATCAATCGCTCGTGCTTTAGGCAGGAAATTTATAAGGGTTTCTCTTGGCGGAGTAAGAGATGAAGCAACGATTAGAGGTCATCGGCGGACATATATAGGTGCTTTGCCAGGAAAGGTAATTCAATCCATTAGAAAGGCGGGTAAAAGAAATCCCGTATTTCTGCTTGATGAGGTTGATAAAATGAGTGTTGATTTTAGAGGAGATCCGTCCTCTGCGCTTCTTGAAGTGCTTGATCCCGAACAGAATCAAGAATTCAATGATCACTATCTTGAAGTAGATTTTGATCTTTCGAATGTAATGTTCATAGCAACGGCAAATGTCATTCATAATATTCCTCTGACGTTACTTGACCGTTTTGAAGTAATAGATTTTTCAGGTTATACAGAAATGGAGAAGGTGAAAATAGCAAACAAATTTTTAATAACAAAACAGCTAAAGCTCAATGGGTTGAATAGTGACTTGCTTGAAATTTCGGATAAAACCCTTTTCAGTATAGTAAGATATTATACGCGCGAAGCGGGGGTGAGAAATCTCGAAAGAGAGATTGCGTCTATATGCAGAAAAGCAGCTAAGCTGATTGTTGAAAAAAAGAGAAAGAAAAAGATTAAAGTGCTTCCAGGCAATCTTTATGATTTTTTGGGGAATAAAAAATTTAGATATAATAAGGGAGAGGAAAAAGCTGAAGTTGGAGTTGTTACCGGTCTTGCATGGACAGAGGTTGGAGGTGAGATATTGTCAATAGAGGTTGCTATAATGGAAGGAAAGGGAGAGCTTACTCTAACAGGTCAGTTGGGAGATGTTATGAAGGAATCCGGTCAGGCAGCGCTCAGCTTTGTTCGTTCTAAAGCAAAAGAACTTCATTTATCGGAGGATTTTTATAAGGATATCGATATACATATTCATGTGCCCGAAGGAGGTATCCCAAAAGACGGTCCTTCTGCCGGCGTTGCAATGGCAGTTTCTCTGGCTTCTGCGCTTACTAATAAATCTATCAAGAAGGATATTGCGATGACGGGAGAAATAACGCTCAGAGGAAACGTCTTGCCGGTAGGAGGTGTGAAATCCAAAGTTCTGGCAGCCCATAGAAGCAATATAAAGACAGTTATTCTGCCGCAGGAAAACAAAAAGGATCTTGATGAGATTCCTTTGAATGTAAGAAAAAAGATGCAATTTGTTTTTGTAAAAAATACTGATCAGGTATTTAAAAAAGCGGGTATTTTAAAATAAAAGAAAGGGGATCATGATGGAAGAGAAATACGCTGAGTTGCTTAAGAAAAAATGTACGGAAGCAAGTTATAAGAAATTGATGGCTTTGGATAATGCAAAGCTGCATGATTTTGTCGGAAAATATGCAGAGCTTTGTAACCCTGATTCGGTTTTTATTGGCAACGATTCTGATGAGGATGCTCAGTATATAAGAAATAAGGCGTTGGAAACTGGGGAGGAAGGAAAGCTCGCTGTTCAGGGACATACAGTTCATTATGACGGTTACAATGATCAAGCTCGAGATAAAGCGCAAACCAAATACCTTCTTTCTGAGGGAATAAAGCTCGGAGCCAGTTTTAATACAATAGACAAAAAAGCAGGTCTGGCAGAAGTCCATGAATATTTAAAGGATAGTATGGCTGGAAAGGAGATGCTGGTTTTGTTTTTCTGTCTTGGGCCGACTAATTCTGAATTTTCCATACCGTGTGTTCAGATAACCGATTCCAGTTATGTTGCGCATTCGGAACATATTCTCTATAGGAGAGGATACAAGCAGTTTGAACGAATTGGTAATTCCGAGAGTTTCTTTAGGATTATGCACAGCGCCGGTGCTCTGAGCAATATGGTAAGCAAAGATATAGACAAACGCAGAATATATATGGATCTTGAGGAGAATATTGTATACAGCACAAACACTCAATACGCTGGTAACACAGTCGGGCTTAAAAAGCTGTCTCTTAGGCTTGCCATCAACAAGGCATCGGGAGAAGACTGGCTTGCTGAACACATGCTGGTTATGGGAGTGCATGGCCCGGATGGAAGAGTTACCTATTTCACCGGAGCTTATCCAAGCGCATGCGGAAAAACGTCAACTGCTATGATGAGAGGAGAAAGCATTGTAGGGGATGATATAGCGTATTTAAGGCATCGGGATGGCAAGGTTTATGCAGTAAATGTTGAGAGCGGAATATTTGGAATTATTCAGAATGTTAACGCAAAGGATGATCCTTTAATATGGGATGTTTTAACATCTCCCAACGAAGTAATATTCTCTAATATTCTTGTAACGGAAGATAAAATTCCTTTTTGGCTTGGAGACAAAAGAGAAATACCTGAAAGCGGGATCAACCATTCAGGACAATGGGTAAAGGGGAAAAAAGATTCAAAAGGAACAGAGATAACACATTCTCATAAAAATGCAAGATATACAGTCAAACTTCATTCTCTTAAGAATCTGGATCCTAAACTGGATGATGTCCAGGGAGCAGAAACAAAAGGAATAATCTACGGCGGAAGGGATTCAAGTACATGGTCTCCCCTGCAGCAGTCTTTTGATTGGTCGCACGGAGTAATAACAATGGGAGCTTCTTTGGAATCAGAGACTACATCCGCAACTCTTGGGCAGGAAGGCGTCAGACAATTTTGCCCTATGTCTAATATAGATTTTGTTTCCGTTTCGCTAGGTAAATATATTAGCAATTATCTTAAATTCGCAGATTCTCTGGATTCTCCGCCTGCGATTTTTGCAGCCAATTACTTTCTTAAAGACAGTAAAACAGGTGAGTATATAACAGGTATGCAGGATAAGCGTGTATGGATTAAATGGATGGAATTGCGGGTTAACAATGATGTAGACGCGATCAAAACTCCAACAGGTTTTATCCCGAAATACGAAGACCTTAAAAAATTATTTAAACAGGTTCTTGATGTCGATTACTCAGAAGAAGACTATATAAATCAGTTCACATTGAGAATACCCGAAAATCTGGAAAAAATAGAAAGAATCACAGAGATATACAAAACAAAAGTCTCAGATACTCCGGATATTCTTTTCAGCATTCTTGAAGAACAGAAGAAACGTCTGAAAGCTGCGCAGGGAAAATACGGAGGTTACATAGCTCCTGAGGTTTTCTGCAAGTAGCACCCTGTTCCCTGAACCGACGATTTAAATCGTCGGTTCAAGGCAATCGCCACAGCTGCAGGTCGCCTTTAAGAGCTTCAAGCTTAAAGAGTTGAGGGATATGAATTGACATGAGCAGATTGTTGAGATTGTACAATTTGGATTTCATCTTCGCAGAGGACTTTCAACACTTCACTGTCGATGGCTACACTTTTTATCCAATCCAAAAGAAACAACAGCAGAGAAGGGTAAGAACTAGCTCCTATTATATGTTGAGATACAACAGAAGAATGCACCTAAATGCTCGCGTCTCAATTCCTGCTAGGCAAAAGGATTCGATCTTTCGTACGGGTCGAACAGATTCCATGTATAGAAGCATCAAGTTTCTAGAAGACCTGTTAGTGGTTATCTCAATTTGCATTGGGCGGAATGTGGTGCCGAAATTTTACGAAAAGCGACTTGAATTTCCTTTATGCTCGGCAAAACATTGCGAGATAATATCAAAAAACTCGACAGAACTCAAAACTCACTTGAAAACCGCAATCACGGAGATTTTTAAGAATGAGTGGCAGGAAAAGTACGATAACGGGTTTCACATAAGAGCATTCTACAATGCCTCGAGTATTTTTTTTACAGAACCGAGATTTCTAGAAGATGTAACCATCTGGGAATACTTGTATTACTGTAATAATAGAAGTGTGTCTTATGATGCTTTGACAAGTACATCTCTCAATACCAAGATCAACTATCTGGTCAAAAAATACCTTGTAAGTAGTGTGGCTTCGATCCCGGAGGAGTGTCTGAGGATTTTTTCTGATGTAAGAAATCAGTTGTCTCACAGTGGAAAGTTACCCATTGAGAACCCCAAATCACCATTTCAACATCTGGATTGGGATGAGTGTAAAAAATATCTAGAACTATTCAGGCATCTGACACAAGTGCTGGTATTCAAGACAATGGGGTTAGATACTTTTAACCAGTTGAGAGTCTTTGATGTAAAGTCTTGCCTGGAAGAACTTCTGAGAACTGGGGCAATAAAAAAAGGGTATTAAAAGGTGGCTAAGTTTCATTTACTGACATTTGAGACAAAATATTCTCGTAAAAGAAGTCATAAAAAGGGTGAAGAGGCTGTGATTTTGGTTGATAAGGAAAGATGTTTGCTAGCAAAGTGCATTGTTGAGTCAGTAAAAAAACTTGGCATCAAGCTTCTCGCAGGAACAATCTTGCCAGATCATGTTCATTTGATAATTGCTGATATGGGAAAGGATATTCAGAATATCGCAAAGCAGATAAAAGGAGCATCGGCCCATGAAGTGAACCGACGATTTAAATCGTCGGTTCAAGGGAGTGGATATCAGCAAAGCCTCTGGTCAAAAGGTTATAACGATTCATTTCTCGATGATGAAGACCATCTTTTCAATGCTATTGAATATGTGAACAATAATTATCTCAAGCATGAAGAAAGATGGGGAGAGTTAGCGGTATCCAAAATACAAAAGCTTTTTGAACCAATATTGTATGATACGGATAATTTTATGTGGGATGACTTTGAATAGAAGGATATTTTAGGAAAACAACATGGCTCTTTTAACCAAATCAAAATATCTTGCAGGGCTTCAGTGTTCAAAACTATTATGGATGCTTGTCAAGGCGAAGGATAAGATTCCTGCGCCGTCGGAAGAGGTTCAACGTAGGATGGATGCCGGAACTGAAATTGGGATTCTTGCCAAACAATTATTTCCCGAAGGTATTGATATTCCGACGGATGATTTTATGCGGAATATTTATTTGACAAGGGATGGTCTGTTGGAAAATGCGCCGCTTTTTGAAGCAGGGATTATGGCTAATAATTGTTACTCGCGAATTGATGTTCTCAAGCCGAATGATGACGTGAGCTTTGATATCATTGAAGTCAAATCAGGAACAAAGGTTAAAGAAGAGAATATCCACGATGTTTCTTTTCAAAAACATTGCTGTGAAATGGCAGGGCTGAAGATAGCAAAATGTCATTTATGCTTTATCAATAATCAATATGTCAGACAAGGCGATATTAATGTGGGGGAACTGTTTTGCATTCAGGATATAAGTATGGAAGTTGCTGAAGCTCAGCAAGGTATTAGGGAGAGGATCAGCAAGATGTCCGATGTTGTAAAATTAAGCAGCTGCCCTTCGGTTTCAATAGGCAAACACTGTGGTTCTCCATATACATGTAATTTAAAAGATGAATGTTTGAGATTATCAGCGTGAAGAAGTTGGCGAATTAGCTAAAATGATGTAGAATGCGGCTTATGAATAGATTCTTGGTATCTTTTAATTCAAAAGATCTTCCATCTGGCAAAACAGATATCTTAATTGTTGGAAGCGGGGTAGCCGGGCTCTCCAGCGCTATTCAAGCGGCAAAATATGGAACGGTAACTATAATAACGAAGAATAAACTCAGCGAGAACAACACCCAAAAAGCGCAGGGCGGAATAGCTGTGGCGCTGTCAAAGAACGATGCGCCTGAAAAGCATATAAAAGATACTTTGAAAGTTGGATGCGGATTATGCGACGAGAAGGCGGTTAAAATAATAGTAGAAGAAGGACCTGCTCGTATTAGAGAATTGATTAAGTGGGGAGCTGAATTTGACAAACAGGGGGACGAGCTCTCTTTTACTCGGGAAGCAGGTCATAGCATGCGAAGAGTTATACATGCAAAAGGCGATGCCACAGGTATAGAACTAGAAAGAACTCTGATAGCGAAAGTCAAACAAAACACTAATATTAAGATTTTAGAGTATGCTTTTGCCATAGATTTGCTTCATAAGGACGGAACTTGTTTTGGCACTATTGTTAATATGAAAAACAATGAACGAAGAATAATCTACGCGCAAAAAGTAATATTGGCTACAGGCGGAATTGGCCGGCTTTATCGGGAGACAACAAATTCTTCCGTTGCGACAGGATGCGGTATGGCGCTTGCCTATAGAGCGGGAGCTAAACTTGTAGATATGGAATTTGTTCAGTTTCATCCTACCACCCTGTATGTAGCAGGGCTGTCGCGCATCTTGATTTCCGAAGCGGTTAGAGGCGAAGGTGGTGTGTTGAAAAATAGGCATGGCGAGAGATTCATGTTTAAATATCATAAGGATGGAGAGCTTGCTCCCCGTGATGTGACATCAAGATCAATTCTGAAAGAAATGAGAAAAACATCCGATACGCGTGTCTATTTAGATATTACACATTTACCGCCTAGTTTAATTAAGAATCGTTTTCCGAATATAATGGAGGTCTGCTCTTCTTTTGACATAGATATTAAAAAAGATCTTATACCTGTCCGGCCTACTGCTCATTATATGATAGGAGGAATTAAGATAGATGAGAAGGGGAAAACTAATATTCAAAATCTATATGCGTGCGGAGAAACTGCTTCTTCGGGGGCTCATGGTGCTAACAGACTGGCGAGCAATTCTCTCCTTGAGGGGCTGGTTTTTGGTTATAGAGCAGGGCAGTTTGCGGGCAAGGATATAGATAGCGGGAAAAAAGTGGATACAACTCCGGATATAAGCAATGTATTAGACCATGTCAGTACAAGAAAATTGGATATAGGAGATCTCAAAGCTGCTCTAAAAAGTTTAATGACAAGGTATGTGGGTATTGAAAGAAATGAGACAGGGCTTTTAGCCGCTCAGAAAGAAATTAGTTTTTGGTCTTCATATGTAATGAAAAAAGAATTTAGCGATGTCAGGGACTGGGAATTGCAGAATATGCTTCTTATAGCAGGACTTGTTCAGAAAGCGGCCCTTATCAGGAAGGAAAGCAGGGGCGTTCATTATCGTATGGATTATCCAAAACAGAACGACGCAAAGTGGGGAAATAATCATTAAAAAGGAAACAAAAATGAATGAACGGATTTCTTTAGCTGATATGCAGTCTGGTCAAAAAGGGAGAATAGTTCAAATAGATGGCGGAGGCGGGATGACTCGCAGGCTTGACGCGCTTGGTTTAAGGGTTGGCAAAAAAATTCAGAAAGTAAGCAAGCAATTAATGAGGGGTCCTGTTATTGTCAGCCATGGAAATGCCAGAGTTGCTGTAGGTTTTGGTATGACACAGAGAATATGGATGGAGATAGAATAATCGTGAAAAAAATATTGCTTATGGGGAATCCCAACAACGGCAAGAGTGTCGTTTTCAATAGGCTGACGGGCGCCGATGTTATTATCTCCAACTATCCGGGTACAACGGTTGATTTTACGCAGGGTAAAATGCGGATAGACGAAGAAGATATGATGGTAATGGATGTGCCGGGAACTTATTCCTTAGATGCCGGGGATAAAGCAGAAAGAGTTGCGGTAAAAATGCTTAAAGATGGAGATATAGTTGTTAATGTTGTTGATGCTACCAATTTGGAAAAAAGTCTTAACCTTACAGTGCAATTATTAAAAAAGAAAACTCCTATGATAATAGCGCTTAACTTCTGGGATGAAACCAAACACAAAGGAATTGCCATTGATTTTCAAAAGCTGGAAGAAATATTAGGCGTTCCATGTATTCCTATCTGCGCAGTTACAGGCGAGGGGATCAAAAAATTGACCGAGAGGTTGAAAGAGGCAAAAATTTCTAAGTTTAGTTACGAAGACAAAGAAAAATGGCATGTTATAGGAGATATTATAGGTCAAGTTCAAAAATTAAGTCATCGTCACCACACCTTCATGGAAAGATTAGGAGATATTTCAACGATTCCTTTATTCGGAATTCCGTTAGCGCTAGTGATATTATTCTTCACTTTCAAAATTATCAGATTTATCGGGGAAGGACTTATAGGTTATGTATTTGAACCTGTTTTCGAAAAATTATGGTCACCGTTATTACTGAAATTCTCCGCGGTATTAGGCTCTGATGGACTTATCCATGACGTCTTGATTGGTAAGCTGATAGAAGGCAAAATAGATTATGGGCAGTCCTTTGGGCTATTGACCACAGGTCTGTTTGTTCCAATAGGAGCGGTATTGCCTTATGTTTTTGCTTTTTACATAATATTGTCGGTTTTAGAAGATTGTGGTTATCTGCCAAGATTAGCTGTTCTGGTGGACGGACTGATGCACCGTTTAGGCATACATGGTCTGGCAATAATACCCATGATGCTTGGATTGGGATGCAATGTTCCGGGTATTCTCTCTACCAGAATACTGGCTACCAGAAGGGAGCGATTCATTGCGGCTACTCTGCTATCTATTGCAGTACCATGCGCGGCTTTGCAGGCAATGGTGGTGGGATTGATGGGCAAGCACATGGTATTTGGACTAAGCGTTGTTTACGGAACACTCTTTGTGGTCTGGGTGGTACTGGGGATTTTGATGGATCGTCTGGTAAGCGGAACATCTCCAGAGATATTTATAGAAATACCGCCTTATCGAAGACCTTATCTAACAGATCTGCTGAAAAAAATATGGATTCGCATGAAGTGGTTTATTAAGGAAGCGATCCCTTTTGTGCTTTTGGGAGTATTTATAGTAAACATACTTTATACATTGGGTATAATTCAATTTGTGGGAAAGTATACTGCTCCCGTTGTTTCTGGAATTTTTGGATTGCCAAAAGAGGCAATAGGAGCGTTATTAGTCGGCTTCCTGCGTAAAGATGTGGCTGTTGGAATGTTAGCGCCTTTAGCTCTTAACTTGAAACAACTGATAATAGCCAGCGTAGTCCTGACAATGTATTTTCCGTGTATAGCTACTTTCAGCATACTGATAAAGGAGTTGGGATTTGTAGACATGCTCAAAGCATCGGCAATTATGATCGCATCTGCGTTAATAGTAGGAGGAATGCTTAATCTTATTCTTTAGGAATATAAAAATAGCAAGATATTACCAAAAATATGCAAATCAGTTATAGACATACAAATTAATAGTGTTACAATCCATGAAAATTGTTCTTTTAAAAACTAGTTTTTAGCCGGATAGGCAAAGGAAGTCCTCGTGAGATTCGAGGCGCTGTCACGCAACGGTAATTTTTAGATATTCTAAAAGAGCCCGGGCTATTGTCTGTTTAGGTAAGTACCTTCGCAGAAAGGGAAATTTGTATAACGGAAAGCTCAGTCTGCGAAGATTGAGCTTTTTTATTTTGGATGAGTTAATAAAAAGGAGAAAAGAAAGATGATGAAATGGATTAAAAAAATGTGTGGATTTACGCTTATTGAGCTTCTGGTCGTTATTGCGATCATAGCTTTACTTGCGTCAATGCTGCTACCCGCGCTTGCAAGTGCAAGGGAAATGGGGAGGAGGGCGGTTTGTATTTCAAATTTAAAGCAGCTGAGTCTTGTGTTTATGATGTATTCAAATGATAATGACGGATGGTTCCCACCAGCAGCAGCAGATATAAATTGGGGACATGCCAATTGTCACAGATGGCATGGAACGAGATCTGATACCTCTAGTCCTTTTGTTTTAGATGGGGAAACACCCATTTATCCGTATCTGAAAAATGCTAAAATTAAGGCGTGTCCTTCTTTCAAAAAGTACTTAGTCACTGGAGCTGGTGCTTTTGAAGCAGGCTGTGGAGGATACGGTTACAATAGCCAATATATTGGCGGTTCTGTAAACAATCTTGAACTTCCAGCAAAAGATAGTCAGATAAAAAACTCATCTGAAACCATAATGCTTAGTGATTGTGCGCATTTAGATACCAACGCAAACATTGTTGAATATTCCTTTATTGAGTCGCCTACAACTGTCTGGGGAAACTCAGATCCAAGTATTCATTTCAGACACAATGGAATAGCGAACGTTGCATTTTGCGACGGGCATGTGGAGTCAAAGAGCATGGATTCCTGCACTGTAGGTGGATGGACACATTCTGCGAATATCTTTAGGGCTAACAATATCGGTTTTGTAGGAACAAATAATACTTTGTATGACAGAGAAATATGAAAAACTCAAAACTAGTATTAATCCGGTTTCTTGCAATTTTTGCTTTCTTGTATATCGGCTCTGCAATTCATGCTGAGGACAATTCCTATCAGAGGATAATTTCGTTGGTTCCTGCTCTAACAGAAGAACTTTATCTTTTAGGCGTAGAAGACAAGCTTATAGCAAACACTTCATATTGCAAAAGGCCTCCTGCCGCAAAGAAAAAAGAAAAAATAGGTAATGGAATGGAAATAAATCTGGAGAAGATAGTGTATCTTGAGCCGGATCTAATTCTGGCTAAATCATATAACGCACAAAAACAGATAAAAAAATTAAGAAAACTTGGAATAGAAGTAAGGGTTTTCACTGAGGTCAAAAATTTCCAAGAAATTTGTGAAGAGTTTATAGAACTGGGTAAGATTGTCGGCGCCGAGAACAAGGCAAAACAAGTTGTTCTCAGGGCAAGACGCAGGGTATTCTCCATTCAGAAAAGAATTAAGGGGTTACAGAAGCCGAGAGTACTTGTTCAGATAGGAGCAAAGCCATTATGGGTGGCAACAAAAGATTTTTTCATCAATAATTTTATTGAACTTGCAGGAGGAATTAATATTGGTCCATCCGGGAAAAGCGGTCTTTACAGCCGTGAAAAAGTTCTTGAGCAAAATCCTGATGTAATTATTATTGTAACTATGGGCATTATCGGGGAACAGGAGAAGAAAACGTGGCAGAAATACAAGACATTGAATGCGGCGAAAAACAATAGAATCTACGTTGTAGATTCATATAAATTTTGCAGTCCTACACCGGTTAGTTTTGTTGCGGGGTTGGAGGAGATAGTCGAATTGATGCATGCAAAGGCTGAATAATGGATAAAAAACAGGTTCGCTGGATTGTTTGGATATTGGTTTTAGGTGGGATTCTTATTGGAGCAGGCGCTTTTTCATTAAGCGTTGGCTCGGCAGGTATCCCTTTTAAGAAAATCATACCTTTGATCCTTGAAGGCAGGGGAACTACTGAGTACAGCATCCTTTTTGATATACGCTTACCTCGAATTATTCTGGGTCTTGCGGTAGGAAGCGCATTGAGTATTGCCGGAGTAGTTCTTCAGGGTATGTTTCGCAATCCTCTGGTAGAGCCGTATACTCTTGGCATTTCAGGCGGGGCTGCTCTTGGGGTATGTCTAAGTATTGTTTTGGGATTAAATAGGATAGGAGGGATATTGTCCATTCCTGTAAGCGGATTTTTAGGAGCGATTATTGTAATCACAATTGTTTATTTCTTAAGCATGAGAAGAGGCATATTGAGAATTCAAGGGCTTCTTCTTACGGGAGTAATGATAAGTTTTATCTCCTCGTCTCTAATTATGCTCATCATGGCTGTATCCCGCACAGAGGATCTTCACGGAATTATTTTCTGGATAATGGGTTCTTTAGAAGAGCATAATTTGGTT
>DAOVHI010000023.1 GCA_030671985.1 bacterium | reverse complement strand
CTGCCGCCGCCGCTGCCGCCGGTGATTTGCGCAACCTCTTTAATGATTTTTCCGGCATGCAGGCCTTTAGATACAAGGTCAGAAGTTACTGCTGTTACAAGACATACTTTATCTTCCTTCACGGATCCAAGCACCACTACGGCTGAACCCAGCTTCGTTTTTAATGCATCTGCAAGGTCTCTCAACGTCTCATGTCCCATATTCTTCAGAGATGCAGAAACCAGTTTTACATTATTTATTGTAACGGCTTTCTTGATGAGATCATCTACATTTGTCATTCCCTGTTTACTTTTAAATTTTTTGATTTGTTTTTCGAGCTCTTTATGGTCGTTTATAAGCGTTTCTATTCTGCTCGGTATTTCAGATACAGGTATGTGTAAAAGATGAGAGATTTCTGCAAGTGTTGCTTGATCTTCTTTCATAATATTATATGCGGTTTCGCCGCATACAGCCTCAATTCTTCTTACACCGGAAGCAATTGAACTTTCAGAGATTATTCTAAAGAGCCATATTTCTCCAGTATTTTCTACATGCGTTCCTCCGCATAGTTCAAGACTGAAATCGTTCATCTGAACAACCCTTACGGTATCCCCGTATTTTTCATTGAAGAGGGCAATGGCTCCAAGCTTCTTAGCTTTCTTCATAGACGTACTGAAGGTTTTCACATCAACAAGTTCCATAATCTTTTGATTTACAATTTCTTCAATGCGGTTAAGCTGATCGCTGTCAATAGCTTTGAAATGGCTAAAATCAAATCGCATTCTCTCATTTCCAACCCATGATCCTGCCTGCTGGATATGCTTACCAAGAACCTTGCGAAGCGCGTATTGAAGAAGATGCGCCGAGCTGTGATGTCTTGCAATTCTCCCACGTCTGATTATATCAACGGATGCAGTCACATTATCACCAACTTTTATTATGCCCTTAGAAACTTTAGCTTTGTGAATAAAGGTATCGGTTGTTTTATAAGTGTCTTTTATTTGTATGTCGCAATCTTTTGTGGAAACGGAACCCGTGTCTCCAATCTGGCCTCCGGATTCGGCATAAAAACATGTTTTGTCAAGTATTAGCTCAATATCATCATTCTGTTTCGCCTCACCAATTTCTTTGCCGTCCTTTAGAATGCATAATATTTGCGCCTTATCAGAACACGTATCATATCCGGTAAATAGAGTGCTTTGTTTAAAAGAGAGATTCTTCTCATCTAAAGTTTTGACGCGTCTTGAATCAGCACCTCGCTGTCTTTGTTTATCCATTTCTCCTTTGAATGTCTCCATATCTACTTCTAATCCCTGCTCTCTTGCCATTTCACAGGTGAGATCAATTGGAAATCCGAATGTATCATATAATTTGAACGCGCTCTCTCCGCTGATGAGTTTTTTCTTATCTTTTTTAACATATTTGGCAAGCTCCTGAAACAGGTTTATTCCCTGAAGCAATGTTTTCTGAAAGCGCTCTTCCTCGCTCTTAAGCACGAGACTTATATGCTCTCTCCGACTCTTCAGCTCAGGGTACGCATCATCCATAATATCTAAAACGGAATTAACCAGTCTGTATAAAAACGGCTGATTAAGCTGAAGCATGTTTCCCCTTCTTGATGCTCTTCTTATAAGCCGTCTAATTACGTATCCTCTTCCTTCGTTTGATGGCATTACTCCGTCCGCTATTGCAAATACCAGAGCGCGTATATGATCAACAATTACGTGTATTGGCACAACATATTCATCTCCATATGGTTTTCCTGAGATTTTACACACAGTTTCAATAATAGGCTTAAAAAGATCCGTATCATAGTTTGATTTTGCGTTTTGCAGGACTCGTGTTATACGTTCAAGACCCATGCCGGTATCCACATGTTTGGAAGGCAGCTCTTCCAGAGAGCCGTTATCCTTACGATTATACTGTATAAACACCAAATTCCACAGCTCTAGGACATCGGGATTATCTGCATTGATCAAGGATTTGTTACAACCATTTTCAGTTAGATCAATATGTATTTCCGAACACGGTCCGCATGGTCCCGTTTGTCCCATATCCCAGAAGTTATCTTTTTCTCCAAATCGGAGAATATGGCTGTTATCAATATCAGTTTCAGTCTTCCAATAATTAAAGGATTCTTCATCTGTCTTATATACAGTTGCCCAAAGCTTTTCCTTTGGCAGTTTCCATCCTTCAGTAAGCAGTTCCCATGCCAAACCAATTGCTTCTTTCTTGAAATAATCGCCAAATGACCAGCTGCCAAGCATTTCAAAAAAAGTGTGATGATGACTGTCATGACCAACATCTTCCAGGTCATTATGTTTTCCGCTGACCCTTATGCATTTCTGAGAATCTGTTGCGCGTTTGTAATTACGTGAGCCATGACCTAAAAACATGTCCTTAAACTGGTTCATGCCTGCATTTGTGAAGAGAAGCGTTGGGTCTTCATGAGGAATAAGAGATGCACTGTGAATAACTGCATGTCCTTTGTTCTTAAAAAACTCTAAAAAAGATTTTCTAATTCTTTTACTGTTCATATCTTTTCTGATTAGGCAGACTTTAATCCAGTATTTTCTCTTATCTGCTTTTCAAGTTTATCTCGAATATCAGTCTTTTCTGCCAGATATCTGACTGCGCCTTCACGGCCCTGAGATATTTTTTCTTCGTTATAAGAAAACCATGCTCCGGCTTTTTCAATAAGTTTATGTTCAATTGCCATATCAAGGATTCCAGCTTCTTTGGAAATACCCTGATTATACATAACATCGAATTCCGCCTGTCTGAATGGGGGAGCAACTTTGTTTTTAACCACTTTTACCCTCACTCTGTTTCCTACTGCTTCGTCACCTCTCTTAATTGTTGCTATCCTGCGAATGTCCAGTCTTACAGATGCGTAGAATTTAAGGGCATTTCCTCCAGTAGTGGTCTCGGGACTGCCGAAGAAAACACCTATTTTGTGCCGTATTTGATTTATGAATATAACAGACGTTTTTGATTTGCTTATAACAGCAGTCAGCTTTCTGAGAGCCTGCGACATAAGCCGCGCCTGAAGTCCCATATGCGAATCTCCCATATCTCCTTCAATCTCTGCGCGTGGAACCATAGCAGCTACTGAGTCTACAACTATTACATCTACAGCATTGCTTCTGACAAGTGTTTCTGTGATATCCAATGCCTGTTCACCGCTGTCAGGCTGTGAGATTAAGAGGCTGTCTAAATCAACTCCCAAAACTTTGGAATACTTTGGATCAAGAGCGTGCTCTACGTCTATGAAAGCTGCTATGCCGCCGGATCTTTGTGCGTTGGCAACAATGTGCAAAGCCAGTGTTGTTTTTCCTGACGATTCAGGTCCGTATATCTCCGTTATTCTCCCACGCGGTATACCTCCAACACCAAGCGCCGTGTCCAAAGATATTGAACTTGTTGGTATTACGTCAATATTAATGGTCGCAGATTCTTCACCTAGCCTCATTATAGATCCTTTTCCATATGATTTTACTATTTGAGACATTGCAATTTCAAGAGCCCCGTCCTTTTCTTTCGATTTTTTCTCAGCCATAACTATTCTCTCCCTAAAATTAATATTTAATTCTATTTTTATTACCACATTTTAGGAAAATTAGAAAGATTTTATTTTTTAAGGCGATTTGACTGGAATGCTAATTGCAATAAAACTTCGGATGGTATTCATCCTATTTTATGCCTGATTTATGAGATATTTTCTTAGTATGTCTAACGCAGTTTGCGAAGCTTTTTGTTTGATAATGTCTCTTGTCCCGAAAAATTTGTGTTCCGAGGTATCTATGCCGCTTTGATGCGCAAGCCCGATATAAACCAAGCCAACCGGTTTTTGTGAAGTTCCGCCTGTTGGGCCGGCTATTCCGGTTATTGAAAGAGCATAATCAGTACTCGCAAGTTCTTTTATCCCTTTTGCCATAGCGCTTGCCGTCTGGGAACTTACTGCTCCGAATTCTTCAATTGTTTGCGGAGAAACATGCAGTAATTTAATTTTTGCTTCATTGCTGTAAGCGACAATGGATTCAATGAAATATGCTGAACTTCCGGATACATTTGTTAGGAGGTTAGATATCAATCCTCCCGTGCATGATTCAGCGACAGCAATTGTTTTATTCCTCAGTGTCAGAATAGCTCCAACAATTTTTTCCATTGTTTCATCATCTGCGCCAAATACATGATCTCCAAGAGCATTTCTTATCTGAGTTTCTACGTCTGCTATCAAAGAATCAGCAATATTCTGATTACCTGCCTTTGCAGTTATTTTTATATCCACTTCTGTAGCATGAGCAAGGAATGCGATACATGGATTCGAACATTTTTCTGTAATATGCGTAATTTTTTCGTCTACAACCGATTCCCCAAGTCCAAAAGTTCTTAAAGTACGGGATTTGATGACAAGATTTTTGCTGTATTTCTTTTTAAGATATTTAGAAACCGTATCTTTAAACATTGGTTTTAATTCTCTCGGAACACCGGGAAGCAGGATGATTGTATTTTGGTCTCTCTCAATAATTAATCCGGGAGCTGTTCCTATTTTATTATTAATGATCATAGATCCCCTGATGACAAGCGCTTGATTATAATTATTAGAAGATATCTCTTTTTTTCTATCCTTAAAGAAGCGTTCTATTTTTGAAACGATGCCGGTTTCAAGAATCAGACGGGTTTTCAGAACATTTGAGACGGCTTGTTTAGTTATGTCGTCTGCAGTCGGTCCTAATCCTCCTGTAACAACAATTATTTCCGAGCGTTTAATTGCTTCGGAAAGTACTGATTCCAGATTGGGATAGTTGTCGCCAACAGATGTTTGGAAACAAGTTTCTATGCCAAGAGATGTGAGTTTTTCTGAGAGATACGATACGTTTGTGTTGATATGACCGCCTGTGAGCAACTCTGTCCCAATAGTAATAATTTCTGCAGACATTTTAACCTGTAATCTTTAATTTTCTTCTTTTGTTGCGTTTACCATTTGTTTGACATAAGCGGTAACTTTATCGAGAGGATCCGGCTTATTGAGGTTTTGTTCAATCAACTTAACTATTGCGCTTCCTACAATCACTCCGTCAGCGTACGATGCGACCTCTTTTGCTTGCTGCGGCGTAGAGATTCCAAAGCCAACGGAAACAGGTTTTGAAGTAAGACTCTTAATTCTTGATACATTCCGTTTGATTGTTCTTGGCAGCATGCCTCTGGCTCCGGTTACGCCGGTAAGGGATACATAATAAATAAATCCTTTTGTCATTCTGCCAATTAGTTTAATTCTATCATCTGTGCTTGTAGGAGCGGCGAGAAATATTACAGCAAGAGAAGAATTTTTTGTTTCATCATAGATTGGCATGGCTTCTTCCGGCGGGAGATCAGGGACAATAATCCCGTCAACACCGGCCTTTATGGAATCTCTTACAAAATTACTAACCCCGTATTTGAATATTGGATTGTAGTATCCCATCAGGACAATAGGAACACTGCTCTTTTCTCTAATGTCGCTGACAAGTTCTATTACATTCCTGAGAGAAACTCCATTCTTTAGCGCTCTCTCGGAGGCCTGTTGTATTGTATGACCATCTGCAAGCGGATCCGAAAACGGGATACCAAGTTCAATAATATCCGCTCCAGCCTCTTCAAATGCAAAAACCAGTTTTCTTGTTGTATCAATGGTCGGATCACCTGCGGTTATAAAAGGAATAAAGGCTGTCTTATTAGTTTTAACCAGATTAAAAAACACCTGTTCTATTCTTTTCACAGTTTTACTCCCAGCGCCTCTGCGACTGTGTTTGCGTCTTTGTCTCCCCTGCCTGAAAGACAAATTATAATTATCTCGTTTTTCTTTAGTTTAGGCGCAAGTTTTTTTACATAAGCGATTGCATGAGCGCTCTCCAAAGCAGGAATAATTCCCTCTGTCCTGCAAAGCAGTTTAAATCCTTCCAGAGCCTCTTTATCTGTGATGGAGTAATATTCAGCTCTGCCTGTTTTCTTTAAAAAGCTGTGTTCCGGACCAACTCCCGGATAATCAAGTCCTGCAGAAATTGAATGCGCTATTTTTATCTGCCCATTATTGTCTTGTAAGAGATAGCTCATGCTTCCATGAAGCGCGCCTATTGTGCCTTTCCCCAATGTCACAGCATGTTTACCTGTTTTAATACCAAATCCCGCAGCTTCCACACCAATAAGAGAAACTTTTTGATCAGGTATGAATGGATAAAAAATTCCTATGGAATTACTTCCTCCCCCGACACATGCTACGATGTAATTAGGTAATTTTTTCTCAATCCTGAGAATTTGTTTTCTGGTCTCTTTGCCAATAACCGTCTGAAAATCCCTCACCATCATTGGATACGGATGAGGTCCGACGACAGAGCCAATAACATAGTGTGTAGTTCCTACATTTGTAACCCAATCTCTAATTGCCTGATTTGTCGCATCCTTTAGTGTTTTGCTTCCGGACGTTACGGGTGTGACTTTTGTTCCAAGTAGTTTCATCTTGAATACATTTAAGGACTGTCTATGAATATCATCCGTGCCCATAAATACTTCACATTCCAATCCAAACATGCTTGCAACGGTTGCCGTTGCGACTCCGTGCTGACCTGCGCCGGTTTCTGCAATAATTCTCTTTTTTCCCATTTTTCTGGCAAGCATTACTTGTCCGAGCGTATTATTGATCTTATGCGCTCCAGTATGCAGGAGATCCTCTCTTTTAAGATATATCTTCGCTCCTCCGATTGTTTTAGTAAGTCTTTGAGCAAAATACAGAGGGGAAGGCCTGCCTGCATATTCACACAGGTAGTAGTTTAATTCTTTCTGAAATTTTTTATCTTTTTTTGCCGACAAGTAAGCTTTTTCAAGCTCCAGAAGGGCAGGGATAACAGTTTCAGGTACAAATCTGCCGCCAAATTTTCCAAAGCGGCCATTTTTATCGGGCAATTTCATAATTTTTTACCAACTAGTTTTCGTATTTCAGATTCTATATCATCGCTTTTAATTAATGTCTCTCCGACAAGTATAGCATGTATACCATATTTATAAAGTTTTTCGACATCATTTCTTGTTTTTATCCCGCTTTCACTTACAACAATCTTATCCTCAGACACCTCTCTTTTTATCCTGAAACTTGTTTCAATATTAGTTTCCAGAGTATCAAGATCCCTGTTATTAATTCCTATTATTTCTGCGTCACAATACAAGGCTCGCTCAAGTTCTCTTTCAGAATGAACTTCAACTAATGCGGCCATTCCAAGTTCGGCAGTTATAGCAAGATAATCTGCAAGCTGAGATCTCTCAAGTATCCGTACTATCAGAAGAATTGCATCGGCTTTGTATGCTCTTGACTCATATATTTGATATTCATCTACAATAAAGTCTTTTCTCAAAATTGGGACATTAGCCGCGTTTTTGGCTACATTTAGATATTCTATCTCTCCTTGAAAGAACTTTTTGTCCGTTAAAACAGAAATTGTATCCACTTTTGCCATTTTGTAAACTTCGGCGATTCTCTCTACGGAAAAATCCTCTCTTATGACTCCTGCCGAAGGAGATGCTTTCTTAATCTCAGCAATAAGATTCATTTTACCCTGTTTTGAAATAGCTGATGCAAAATCTCTGGGTTTGTCGGAAATATCAATTTTTCCCTTAAGTGCGGCAACAGGTTCCTCCGTTTTCCTGTTCTTAACTTCCTGTATTTTGTTCTCAACTATCTTATCAAGTATCATATTGAATCCTTAAACCTGAATTTTAAAGATTATAATGCAAATCAGACGGAAAATCAAAAAAAGAAAACCTGCTCAATTAATTAACTGAACAGGTTTATCTATTGGATTTATAACTTAATCTATATTTTTTATAGCTTTTTTACGTTTCCAGCTCTGTTACGACCTTTATCGTCCTTCTCTATGTCGAACTCTACAGCGTCGTTTTCAGCCAAGGACTTAAATCCTGCGCCCTCAATAGCAGAATGATGCACAAAACAGTCATCACTTCCATCGTCTGGGGTGATGAACCCGTAACCTTTTGCGTCATTAAACCACTTTACTTTGCCTGTCGCCATCTTTCAAACTCCTTTTGTTCATTTGAGGACAGAATATGAGAGACTATCGCCTCAATACCACTTTCCTTGTCCTACTAACTTTTGCATGATAACAAAAAGAAAATAAAAGTCAAATCTTTTTTTCTGCCTGCTACTTATCTGTCTCTTTCTTCAAAGCCTCAAGTTTATTGAGCGCCTTTCCTGAATCTATAGAATCCTCAGCTAATTTGATGCCTTTTTTTACATCCTCGGCTTTTCCCGCTGCTACAAAGATGTGAGCAGCGTTCAGAACAACGATATCTCTCTTTGGGCATTTCTCGCCTTCTAATATTTTTATAATAATTTTTGCGTTTTCTGCCGCATCTCCGCCTTCAATATTCTCTTCTTTCCCAACAGGTATGCCGAAATCTTTAGGATGTATGTAATATGTTTTCACTTCTCCATTTTTCAACGCACTGACTCTTGTCTTTCCCGTAATGCTTATTTCATCAAAACCACCTTCTCCGTACACAACAAAGGCGCTCTTTGAGCCCATATTCTTGAGAACATTGGCTAATTTATCCGTTAAATCAGGATCATAAACTCCTAAAATCTGATGAGCCGCATTAGCCGGATTAGTAAGCGGTCCTAAAATATTAAAAATTGTTCTTATGCCTATTTCTCTTCTGGGACCAATCGCATATTTCATGGCCTTATGAAAGAGTGGAGCAAACAAAAATCCTATACCAATATTATTGATGCATTCTTCAACTCTCTTTGGAGAGATGTCTATATTTACTCCCAGGTCCTTCAATACATCCGCACTGCCGCATTTACTGGAGACAGATCTGTTGCCGTGTTTTGCAACAATAAGTTCACCGCCCGCAGCCACAATTGCTGTCGCTGTAGAGACATTAAACGTATTGGCTTTGTCTCCGCCGGTTCCGCACGTATCAACTGCGTCCAATGCATTCTTAATATGAATTCTTTCTGCTTTTTCTCTCATCACCTTTGCACAGCCGGTAATTTCATCCACCGTCTCACCCTTTATTCTGAGTGATGTTATAAAAGATGCTATTTGAGAAACAGTTGCTTTGCCGTTCATAATTTCTTCCATCGTTTCTCTTGCCTCATTTTCTGTAAGATCGCACCCGTCCACAACTTTTTGAATTATCTCTTTAATCATTGTTTATCTCCTGTTATAGCTTTAAAAAGTTGCCCAATACCTTTTTGCCTTCTTTAGTGAGGATTGATTCCGGATGGAATTGGACTCCTTCAATCGGGTATTCGTTGTGCCTGATCCCCATTATTTCATTCTGGTCAGTCCATGCTGAAATTTGAAAACAGGCAGGCAGAGATTCTCTCTCTATTTCAAGAGAATGATATCGTGTAGCTTCAAATGGATTAGAGATGTTTTTAAATATTGTATTGCTGTCATGATAAATCATAGAAGTTTTTCCATGCATAAGTCTTTTGGCCCTAACTATTTTTGCTCCAAAGACTTCCCCGATACACTGGTGTCCCAGGCATACACCGAGTATTGGAATTTTCTTATAAAATGATTTGATAACATCCTTAGAAATACCTGCTTCTTTAGGTGTACATGGACCTGGAGAAATAACTAATTTTTTCAGATTTTTTTTGTTTTTTATTTGCTCTATAGTTATTTTGTCGTTTCTATAAATCTCCATGTCGGCACCAAGCTCTCCAAAATATTGAACCAGATTAAATGTAAAGGAGTCGTAATTATCTATTATTAGAATCAAATTAAACCCTCCTCAGCAAGCTTTATTGCTTTTATAAGCACCTTTGCCTTATTTAATGTTTCATTATATTCTTCATCCGGCACCGAATCTGCAACAATACCTGCTCCAGCCTGAAGATAGGCTGTATTATTTTTGATGACTGCCGTTCTTATTGTTATGCATGTGTCCATATCTCCTGAAAAACTCAAATACCCCACTGCACCTGCATAAGGGCCGCGTCTGGTAGGTTCAAGCTCCTCAATAAGTTCCATAGCTCTTATCTTTGGAGCACCTGAGACTGTCCCCGCAGGAAAACAAGCCTTGAAGACATCTATGCTGTCTAAATCAGGCCTGATTTTTCCTTGAACGTCTGAGACTATATGCATGACATGAGAATATTTTTCTATACCCATCAGTTCTCCAACTTTGACCGTGCCGTATTTACAAATACGCCCAATATCGTTTCGCGAAAGGTCAACAAGCATTATGTGCTCTGCAAGTTCTTTTGGATCGGATAATAATTCCTTAACAAGTCTCTTGTCTTCAATTTCTGTTTTCCCTCTTGGTCTTGTCCCGGCTATCGGGCGTTCTTCTACAATCTTATTTTCTACCTTAACCAATATCTCAGGGGATGACCCTGCCATTTCAAAATTATCAAGCTTTAGATAATACATATATGGAGACGGATTTATTATTCGAAGAGCTCGATATATATCAAATGAGTCTATATTTATTCCGGTTTCCAGCCGTTGTGAAAGCACGGTCTGAATGATATCTCCTGCCTTAATATATTCCTTGGCTTTCTTTACAATCTTTGTGAATCGATTCTTTGTAGTATTAGACTTTAGCTTATATTTTACTTTTTGCTTTCTGTTTTTATGTTTTTGCACAGGCGTATTCAATTTTTCTATTATCCTGTCAATCTTTTGTATAGCTTGATCATACGCTTTGGACGGATCCATCTTATCATTTAAGTGTACATTTGAGACTATTTTCATCTTATGCAGAAGATGGTCGAAAATCATTATAGTATCTGTGAACATCAGCACACAATCCGGCAAATTGAGATCATCGGCTGTATGCATCGGTAGTTTCTCTATGAATCTAATGACATCATAGCTAAAATATCCCACTGCTCCGCCACAAAACGGAGGCAAGGAGTCATCGGCTACGAATCGGTATTTGGCCATCATGTGTTTGAGAAATGGTAGAGGGTTGCCAGAAAGAGAAACTTGTTTTTCTTTATTTTTGGTAAATATGCTTCCTTTGTTGTTTTTACACTTAAATACTATTTCAGGATCAGTGCCAATAAATGAATATCTGCCAAATTGTTCTCCTCTTTCAACGCTTTCCAGAATAAATGAAAATTTATCTCCATGTGAAACTTGTTTATATGCTGACACAGGAGTTTGTGTATCGGCTATGATTTCTTTGTAAACAGGGATGAGATTTCCGAGTTTTGTTTTTTTTATAAATTCCTTTTTTGTTGGATGATACATAGAATTAAATCATTCCAAGAGTTTTAAGATATTTCTTTTAATGCGAATAATTTTCCTAAAGGCTTGATCATTCTTGTAGGGCCTGAAAGCACATACGCAAATGTTATTGCAAAGAGAAAAAGGTTAGAACGCACAACTATTAAAGCAAGGATTAAAAGTATGGCAACTAGATAATGAAATGGTCTTTTTCTTTCAATTTCTTTTAGACTGGGATATCTAACCTTACTTACCATAAGGTATGCAATAACGACCATGAATATTGGAAAGAATCTGAGCGCAGGGAATTGAGTAATATAACGGTAAAAGGCTACTGTAAAGGTTGTGATTATTGCAGCAGCAGCAGGAATAGGGAGTCCCACAAAAAATTTATCTTTTATTTTCACTATTTGAACATTAAATCTGGCTAATCTCAATGCTCCACAAACTACATATAATGTAATAAGTGATAGTGCCAGACGCGTAGGAACTCCGAAAAAAGATTTATATACAAGCACAGCCGGAGCAACAGCAAAGGACATGAGATCAGAAAGAGAGTCATATTGCAACCCAAATGCGCTGCTTGTTTTTGTTAAGCGTGAAACTTCTCCGTCAAGCGCATCAAATACAATAGCGACGATAATTAACCATCCTGCAACAATAAAATTTTCTTGCATGGAAAAAATTATTGACAGAAACCCACACACTAGATTAGCGGTTGTTAGAAGATTTGGCAGCAATTGAATTTTTCTCATGTGATTTCCCCCATAATAGTTATTCCCGCCTTAACTATATCGCCAATTTTTGCGCTTATCTTTATGTTCATAGGAAGAAACAGGTCTGTTCGCGAACCAAATTTTATCATTCCTATGCGTTCGCCAATTTTTAGGTTGTCCCCTTTTTTGCATTTACATACAACGCGGCGAGCAATTTTCCCGGCTACTTGTCTTATGGCAATCTTAATTCCATTATGCGAAAGCACCATAAAATTATTTTCATTTACCTCTGATGCCTCTGGATTTCTAGCGTCAAGAAACTTCCCTTTTGAGTACTCAAGAAAGAGCACCTCGCCATCAATTGGCGCGCGATTGATATGTACATCAAAAACTGAGAGAAAGATAGAGATTCTATTAATCGGTTCATTGGATATCCTGCTGTCTTGAATCTGCTGAACCGCTACTACTTTGCCATCAGCCGGTGCGAGTACTATATTTTCTCCTTTTATAATTTTTCTTTCAGGATCTCTGAAGAAAAACACACAAAAACCAAGCAAGATAAGAGAAGCGATACTAACGGATATATGAAAAAACACACTGAGAATTGTAACCAATAGAAAAAAAACTATTATCGGCAAACCTTCTTTCGCTATTCTAAATTTCATTTACTTCTTTTTCTTCTTAGCGCCTTTATCCGTTTTAGATTTCTTTGATGTCTTTTTCTTCTTCGTTTCTTTTGCCTCTTTCTCCTCTTCCTCCACCGCAACCTTTGCAATGCTTACTACACGGTCTCCTTTGTCAAGACGGATAAGTCTGGTGCCTTTTGTATTGCGCTTGATAACTCTAATTTCCTTAACAGGCTGGCGTATTATTACACCTTTGGCTGTAATAACTATTAATTCATCATTATCTGCAACTGTCCTCAATCCTTCAACCGTTCCATTTCTTGATCCCGTATGAATATTAATAACTCCAACACCTCCGCGTCCCTGTGGCCTGTACTCCGCGAAGCGTGTACGTTTTCCATATCCGTTAGCTGTAACAACAACAACCGTTGACTCATCTTCAACAACTTCCATTCCAACGATAATATCTTCTTTTTTCAGTCTTATGCCTCGAACACCTCTTGAGACCCTTCCAACGGTTCTTACTGCTTTTTCCTGAAATCTAATTGCCTTACCATCTTTTGTTGCCAAGAGGACATCATTCTCTCCATTAGTGAGTCTTACCGAAATCAACCTATCCCCCTCGTCAAGCTTTATGCCTTTTATTCCGCCTGATCTTGGATGACTATAAGCTACAAGATTAGTCTTCTTTGTAATACCCCTCTCTGTTGCCATTATCAAATTATGTTTATCATCAAACTCTCTAACTCTGACAAAAGCTGTAACTTTCTCATCAGGAGCAATACGCAGAAGGTTGACAATAGCCTTGCCTCTTGAAAGCCTGCCTGCCTGGGGTATTTGGTAAACTTTTACCCAGTGAACTTGTCCTTTGTCTGTAAAGAAGAGTATGTAGTCATGTGTGGATGCTACAAATACATATTCTATAAAATCTTCTTCTTTTGTTCCCGCTCCCATAATACCTCTGCCGCCTCTATGCTGTCTTCTGTATGTTGTCAAAGGCAGTCTTTTTATATATCCCACATGGCTTATTGTTATAACCATGTCTTCTTCTGCTATTAAGTCTTCTATGCCAAGTTCAGTTGTTTGTTCAACAATCTGTGTTCTTCTTGGATTCGCGTACTTTTTCTTAACTTCAAGCATTTCCTCTTTGATTATGTCCATAATCTTTTTATCGCTTGCCAGAATTTCTTCAAGCTGATTTATGATTTTTATTGTATCTAGGTACTCTTGCTGGATCTTGTCTCTTTCCAGTCCTGTTAATCTTTGCAGACGCATGTCAAGT
>DAOVHI010000134.1 GCA_030671985.1 bacterium | reverse complement strand
TAACAGGAGAAAAGAATAGAATCGATAATATTTTGCCACTGGTTAAGGAATATAAAACCAAAGTAGTGGCTCTTACTATGGACGATTCAGGGATGCCCAAGGATCTTGAAAAAAGAGTGGATATCGCAAGGCAGTTAGCAGATAGATTAACATCCGAAGGCGTATCTCTGGATAGAGTTTATTTTGATACATTAATAAGACCGATAAGCACAAACCCCGATCAGGTAAGCTATGTGCTTCAGGCAGTGAGCATTATAATGAAGGAATTGAAGGGAGCTCATACAATATGCGGTCTCAGCAATGTATCCTTTGGCCTGCCTAAAAGAAACCATATTAATAGGTCATTTTTGAGTCTAATGATCAATGCGGGGCTCGATGCGGCAATTATTGATCCGACAGAAGCAGATATGGTCTCAACAATTTATGCGACTCAAGCGTTAATCGGTAAAGATGATTTTTGTATGGAGTATATAACAGCAGACAGAGCAGGGAAGTTAGGATAGTTTTGCAAAAGAAAATCATTAACGCACTAGACAATGACGGTATTATTTCTCAAAGATTGCAGGGCTACGAACTGAGACCTCAACAGCTTCAAATGTCGGAAGCAATCAGCGAGGCTATAAAGCTTGACAAACATCTGATAGTAGAAGCAGGCACTGGGGTAGGGAAAAGCCTTGCGTATCTGATTCCTTTTATAGTTCATACCGCTAAGAACAATAAGAAAGTTGTAATTTCAACCTATACGAAGACGCTCCAAAACCAGTTATGTTCAAAAGATCTGCCATTTTTGAAAAAATCGCTGGGAATAAAGTTTAATTATGCATTATGCCTGGGTTCTGAAAACTACTTATGTTTAAGACGTCTGAATAGCAAAAATATATACGATTTATTTAATTCAGATGCTCAGTTTAATGAGATGGCGAAAATACTTGATTGGTCTTCTAAAACCAAATCGGGGATCAAATCGGATTTAAATTTTATTCCAAAAAGCGGAGTATGGAATAATGTATGCAGAGAACCGGATTTGTGTTTGGGAAAGAAGTGTTCTTTTAAAGATGATTGTTTCTATAAAAGAGCGAAGAATATGGAGAGAAAATCTCATATTTTAGTAACAAACCACTCTTTATTTTTTACTAATCTTGCCTCAGGCGGTCAGGTTCTGCCAAATTTTCATGCCGTAGTGTTTGATGAAGCTCAAACGCTTGAAAAGATAGCAACCAGTTATCTTGGGATAGAACTAAGCAATACGAAAATTAAATATCTATTTGATTCAATATATAATCCAAGAACGAACAAAGGACTGTTAGTAAAATTTAAGAATCTGAATAGGCGAACAATAAAGAATATTAAGGAGTGCTTGATTGAATCAGAGCAGGCATTCCTTAATTTCTTTCAGGAGATAAGCCAAATATTCGGCGCAGAAAATGACTCAAAAAGGATAAGGGCAAAAGGCATAGTTTTTAATTATTTGGAAAAACCATTAAAACGTCTTGCAGACTCTTTGTCCGAATTATTGGATTATGTGAAAGACGAAGAGGATGATATTTTAATAAAATCGTATTCAAAGAAGTGTATTGATATATCAAAAGCCATGTCGTTTATTTTGAATCACACAAAGGATGATTATGTCTATTGGATTGAAATATTAAGAAGAAAAAGAGCCGTAAAGTATTCGCTTTTTTCCGCTCCAATAGAAATTGCAGAGGAATTAGATAAGCAATTATTTAGCAAAATAAAACCAATTATACTTACATCTGCTACATTATCTACAAATAATGATTTTGGATTTATAAGGAAGCGTCTTGGGGTAAAAGACTGTAACGAACTGCTGCTGGGGTCTCCTTTTAATTATGAAAAGAATGTTCTTTTGTATCTTCCGAAGAAGATAGATGACCCAAACCATAAATTTGAAATATTTCAGAAACAAGTTCTGGAACACAGCAAAAATATAATAGATATTATGAAAGGGAGAATATTTATATTGTTTACCAGTTATAAAATGTTAAATGTTGTATTTAATGATTTAATCTTAAGTTGCAAAGATATAAATTTGTTAAGGCAGGGAGACAAACCCCGTCACGAGTTACTTGCAAATTTCAAAAAAAACAGGAATTCTGTTTTATTTGGAACAACTACTTTTTGGCAGGGTATAGATGTTCCTGGAAAAGCTTTGGAATGTGTGATCATTACAAAATTTCCTTTCTCTGTTCCTGACGATCCTGTAACAGAAGCAAAAATGGAACTTATAGAATCAAGAAATGAAAATCCTTTTATAGAGTATCAAGTGCCGCAGGCAATAATGATGTTTAAACAAGGATGTGGAAGATTAATAAGATCTAAATCGGATAGAGGCATAGTGGGCATTCTAGATCCGAGGATTAAAACCAGATATTACGGAAGATCGTTTATAAATGCTTTGCCAAAATGCAGACATACTTCTGACGTTAATGAGATAAAGGATTTTTTGGAAATATGAAAAAGAATATAGAGCTTATTATGTTTGATTTGGACGGTACGCTTGTTGATTCATTGAAAGATATAGCCAATGCCGGCAATTTTACTTTAAAAAGTTTTGGGCTCAAGACAAAAAGTGTTCGGGAAATAACTTCTTATGTTGGAGAAGGCAGAGAGCATTTAGTAAAGAAGCTGCTGGGAGATAACGCGGTTTTTTTGAAAGAAGCCGTTTCTGTGTTTGGAGAATACTACAGGAAGCATTCCTCGGATAACTCCGTTCTATATCCGAATGTAAGGGAAATTCTGGAACATTTTAAAGATAAGAAAAAGGCTGTTGTAAGCAATAAAAATCGTGAAGAAGTCGTATCTAATTTAAAGGCGCTGGCAATATATGATTATTTTGAGAGTATCACAGGGGGAGATGAAGTTGAGCGCAGAAAACCTTCTCCATTTCACTTATATAAGACAATGCAGCGGTTTCATGCAAATAAGGAAAAATCTATAATGGTCGGCGATATGGATATAGATATATTGACCGGCAAAAATGCAGGCATACTCACCTGCGCTGTTACTTATGGAGTAAGTGAAGAAAAGGATATAATTAAAGTGGAACCGGATTTTATTATAGATGATATAATGAAACTAAGGGATATAATTTGCTAGTTTTGTGAGATTAATTTTTTTAGGTGTTCAATATATTTAGCAGGACCGCCTCTCCTATAACCTGTTCTTGCAATTATATCTCCTTTCTCATTAATTAATATTATAGTGGGAAACCCTCTTACTGCATATTTCATTGCCAACTCGTTGTTTTGCTTTTTAATCTTCGGTGATTGGGGCTTTTTCCCGGAAAAGTCCAATTCTAGTAATATCAGATT
>DAOVHI010000019.1 GCA_030671985.1 bacterium | reverse complement strand
GATCTTAAAAACCCGCTTCAAACTCTTGAATTAAATTTTAGTATCAGAAATTTAAAATTTGATGAACCCGGAAACTACAATGTGCAATTCTGTTGTGACGGGACACTTGTCGGAAGCAGGCGGTTTATAGTTAGCGCATCTACATCAAACCAGGAGACGAAAAAATAATGAAAAACTACAGCGAAAAAGTAATGGAGCATTTCAGAAATCCACGAAACGTAGGCGAAATAAAAAATCCGGATGGCGTTGGACATGTAGGAAATCCGGTTTGCGGGGATATTATGGAAATGTATATTAAGGTGGAAAATAATATTATTGTGGATACTAAATTTAAGACCTTTGGCTGCGGCGCAGCTATAGCTACAAGCAGTATGGTTACTGAACTGGTTAAAGGGAAAACCATAGACGAAGCGCTTAAGATATCAAATAAAGCAGTAGTAGAAGCTTTGGGCGGGCTTCCGCATGTAAAGATGCATTGTTCGGTTTTGGCAGAGGAGGCACTCAAATCAGCGATTAACGACTATCTGACGAAATCCAAGAACAAGTAGAGGCTTGGTCGAGTCTAACGATGAATGTTCTTATATTCTTTTAATCTTTCGACATATTCGTAAGGTATTTTTACGCACCCCATTAAAATCTTATCTTTAGCCTCTCCGTGACAATCGGAGCCGCCCGTAACCAAGAATCCATATTCTTTTGCCATTTTTTCGTAATGCTCAGTGGTTTTTCTAGTCTGATGATTATAAAAAACCTCTATGCCGCATAATCCTTTTTTCTGAAGTTCTATTATGATGTCATCTTTATGCAGCAGCATCGGATGCGCAAGTATAGAGACGCCTCCAGCGCGATGTATTAATGAAATAGTCTCCTCTGAACTCAATTTATATCTTTGGACGTAACATGCTTTTTTGTCTCCTATATGCTTATTGAAAGCTTCTGCAATAGATCCGACATATCCCTTTTTTTTCATAACCTGCGCAAGATGAAGTCTTCCTATTATCTCTCCTTTTGCCAGTTTTAAGACATCCTTGAATGTTATATCCATTCCAAATTGAGTCAATCTGCGTATCATTTTCTTCATTCGGACAATTCTTTGTGTAGACAGATTTTTAAGTGTGTCTTGTAGAGTTTTGTTTTTCCAATCTATAAACAGTCCTAGAATATGCAGTTCCACTCCTCCCTCGTCTGCAGCCAATTCTACTCCGGGAATGACTTCAACATTCATATCCTTGCCGGCCCGGATTGCTTCAGGAATGCTTTGAACAGTATCATGATCTGTTATTGCTATTGTGTGTATGTCTTTTTTGACCGCTTCCTGAATCACTCTTCTTGGCGAAAAGGTTCCGTCTGAGGCGATAGTGTGAACATGCAAATCAGCACACCGATTATTAAACATCCTTAAATTTTTCAGTTATATCAGCTATTTCCGCAAACTTGTTTTTAACCATATCTGTGCTTTGTCCCATTCTGTATGTATCCTTGTCAAGCCGACCATCGGGATTAAGCTCTCCCAATACACTGTCTTGATTAAGATTAGGGTTTTTGTGTGCGTAGGGCCACAAGCGAAATGAGCCTCCTGAAACCTCATCTATGAGATACACCTCTCCGTCAATAATACCATATTCCAGCTTGATATCTATTAACTGAACATCAAAATGCGCAAAAGCCGCCTCAATATATTCGAAAGCCTGTTCATTAATTCTTTTCATCTCTGCATATTCAGAAGCATTCTTTGCTCTTATGATATAGTCAATATAGGCATCATCAAGCATTGGGTCGTGTAATGGATCATCCTTGTAATGAAATTGTGTAATTACAGGATCATATCTCTGTCCCTCAACAGCATTGCTCCATTTCAGAATAGAGCCTGCAGCAACTCTTCTTGATACAACCTCAAGGTTAATCTTTCTATCAAGTTTTCTCACAAGCGCTACTTTTTCTTCAGGGCTTGATATATAATGAGTTCTAACTTTTCTTTTGTTAAGAAGTTCAAATATATCTCTATTGGTTTTCCAGTCAATTAAAGCCTTGCCCTGAATTACATCATGTTTCACTCCGTCGCCTGCTGTTATATCGTCCTTGAAGACCATATAAACCGTTTTTTCATCTTCGGGATTTCTATAGATTATCTTTGTTTTTCCCTCTGCTATTTTGTCCATGGATTCAAAATTGATCGACATGACCTTTCTCCTTATGATTTGCCATTTCTGTTTTTTATATACCATTTAAATATCTGTTTTGCAATAGGCGCAGCCACTTTGCCCCCTTCTCCGCCGTGTTCAACAATAACTACGAGAGCAATCTGCGGATTTTTTACAGGGGCAAAGGCAACGAACATAGCATGATCTCTGAATTTATACGGAATATCTTTGTATTTACTGATATGCCTCATTTTTACTACCTGCACTGTACTGGTTTTACCGGCAATCTCCAGTCCTTTAACCTGAGCGAATTTACCGGTTCCTTTATCGCTTACAACTTCGCAAAGGGCTTTTTTAATCTGTCTTATTGTCTCCTTACTGCATGGCAGCTTACCTATTTGCTCAGGTTGTGTCTGCGAAAGAATTCTAGGTCTATATATAATTCCGCCATTTGCTACCGCGCTAATCAGGCTTACCAGTTGAATAGGAGTTACTAGAAGATAGGACTGACCTATTGACAACAGCGCTGTGTCTCCGGAATACCATGGTCTTTTTTTTCTCCAGTTCTTATCCGGCAGGAGCCCTGACTTTTCCCCGGGAAGCTTTATCCCTGTAAGCTTGCCAAGTCCGCATGCGTCTGCAAAATCCGCAATCCTATCAATTCCCAGTTTTAGTCCTAGTCTATAAAAATAGACATCGCATGAATCTCTTATGGCGTCAGACATGTTCATGCTTCCATGTCCGGCTCTATCCCAGCAATAGAGTATGTCTTTTCCAATTTTTAAGTGCCCCTCACACTCTAGTTTTTGATTGTAGGTCACAACATTATGCTTCAACCCTGCGCCGACCATAAGTATTTTAAATATTGAACCGGGCGCATACAAAGCAGAAACGGCTCTATTAAGTAAAGGTGCATCTTTTTTCTCCAAAGCATCTAAATCTGTTTGCAGAACAGGCGCGTTAAAAATATCAGGGTCATAAGAAGGGCTGCCTGCCATTGCAAGTATGTCTCCATTTTGAGGATCCATAACAATTATTGTCCCTGTTTTATCCTCTAACAATTTGCTAACAAATTCTTGCATATGTTTATCAATTGCAAGAATAATATTACTGCCTCTTTCCGGTTTTTTTTCTACAAGCAATGCGACTTGTTCTCCTCTGGAATTAACCTCAATCTGTTTTCCTCCATCAGATCCCTTCAGTAAATTATCAAAAGCTTCCTCAACACCTCCTTCTCCCTTAAATTCATTGTATTGAAATATATGATACTGCTTCTTTTCAATTTCTCCCTTTCTAATTTGTCTGACATGTCCTGTTATATATGCCGCACTTTCTCCTAATATATATTTTCTCCGAGGCTCTATCTGAATAAATATTCCCGGCAGAAGAGAGCTTCTCTCTTCAATCAATGTTACTTTTTCTAAACTAATATTTGATGCCAGTTTGATAGCAGAATACCCCTTATGGCTTAAATTGCAGAGTTTGCGCGTTATAAAAGCCTGCTCTAAGCCAAGAGTTTCAGAGAGTAATTTGACTGTCGCGTCTATGTCTTTTATTTCATTTGGGACTGCCAGCACATTAAAAGAACGGACATTTTTAACAAGTATATTTTTGTATCTATCGTATATACGGCCTCGTTGGGCATTGATATGAATTAGGCGTATCCTATTGGATTTTGCTCTATCCCTGAACTGGTTTCCTTTTATGAGTTGCAGATACCACAGGCGAAAGATAATAACCAAAAAACCTGCCAGTAATATCCATGCAAGTCTTTTTATTCTTTTCTTTACGTTCGCAGTTTCTTTTTTATTGCATAACATGTTTTGTAGATTCTATCTCCCAATGAAAAAACATAATCAAAAACTTTAAAAAGAACAATGCTGACTATTACGTTGTATATAATGACAATCGCTGTGTTTCTTGCCAAGTACAACAACGTGTTCATATTTTGATTCAGTAAGACAGATATTGAATACAATGCTACTCTGTCCACGAGACTAACGATTGCTATTATTGAAATTTTAACAAATTTCTCGTTAACAAATAATCTTCTTGATAAAAATTGGGTAACTAATGCATCAACTTGTTTACAAATAAGCTGTATCCCAAAAATAGTGCCTGAAAATCCATCTGCAAAAATGCCGCCAATTAATGCAATTGCCAATCCTTTGTATATCTTTTTATCTAGGTTGGCATAGACGACCAGAATCAACAATAAATCCGGCTTTGCGCCAAGAATCTCCAGTTTATCAAAAACAGATGTTTGGAGAATGATTAAAAATAGACCCAGAAAAAGCCAGATAGGCAGTTTCATTATTTGTCCTTAATTACTGCAATCCTATCAAGTGTTCGAATATTTACACAAGGAAGAACGTATGCAACCTGAAAAATATCATGCGGTTTTTTATCTATTCTAAAGACTTTGCCAACTTCTATTCCTTCAGGATAGATTCCACCACCGCCGGAAGAATACACTTCGTCTTCTATTTTTAAATTTTTCTCCGCGCCAATATATTTTATGACACAATAATCTCCTTTACCCTGCATAACTCCTTTTACGGAATTTTTACCAACGGATACACCTATTTTGCAATTTGGATTTAGAATGGTTATAACTCTGGTTGAGTACGTTCCTACATCTTGTGTTATTCCGACAACGCCAAGTGCTGTCATAACCGGCATATTCTTCTCGATATTATCATTTCCTCCTTTGTCAATTATTACTGAATCATATAAACTTGTTATGTCTTCTGCAATAATCTCTGCAAAAACAATCTGATAATTATACTTGTTCTTAATCTCCAAAAGTTTCCTTAATTTTTTATTCTCTGCATGTAAAGATCTCAACAACTTTATCTCTATTGATAAACTTTCAATTTTCTTTTCCAGAGCATCCTCCTTAGAGCACATTTCTTTTACAGAGAAAATAGCTCGCTTTAGATTTACGCCGGATTTATACGTAGAACTCGTTAATTTATGAAATGGATATAGGAAATTCAGAAATGCTGACTTTATATTATATTGCGAATAATTATGACTTATGGTGAGTATAATGATGCAGGCGCATAAAATAACAACAGAAACCAGAACACGTTTCATTACGTTCTATATTCAGAATGTATCAAAGCATCCTTATAAAAATCTAATTCTTCCAATACCTTGCCAGCGCCTCTCACGACAGCAGTTAAAGGATCTTCTGCTATATTGGTAGGAAGACCGGTTTCTTTGATGAGCAATTTATCCAGTCCCTTAAGAAGCGCTCCTCCCCCTGCCAATATTATTCCTCTGTCAACCAGATCTGCTGATAATTCGGGAGGAGTTTTATCAAGAGTTGCTTTAACAGCCTCAACAATTGTAGCAACAGGTTCACTTAGAGCTTCTCTTATTTCCTCAGATGAAACAGACACTGTCTTTGGCAATCCTGCAACCAAATCTCTTCCCTTGACCTGTATCTTTTCTTCTTTGTCTGCTGGAAACGCTGAGCCTATTTTTATTTTTATATCCTCTGCCGTACGTTCTCCAACCATAACATTATATGCTCTCTTGATATGCTCTATAATAGCTTCATCCATCTCATCGCCAGCAACACGAATTGTTCGTTCATAAACACTGCCGACAAGGGATATAACGGCAACCTCTGTAGTTCCACCACCTATGTCTACAATCATACTTGCGGCAGGATCCTGAACGGGAAGTCCCGCGCCTACAGCTGCTGCCATTGGTTCTCCAATCAGATAAACCTCCTTTGCTCCGGCATGGATGGCTGAATCCTCCACAGCCCTCCTTTCTACAGCTGTTATACCTGATGGAATCGCAATGATCACTCTCGGGCTTACAAACATTCTTCTATTATGGATTTTTGTTATAAAATGTCTTAACATTATCTCTACCACCTCGAAATCCGCAATAACTCCATCCTTTAGCGGTCTTATCGCGGAAATATCCCCGGGCGTTCTTCCAAGCATTTTTTTTGCGTCATTTCCAACAGCCAGTACTTTGTTTGTGTTGCCTCTTATAGCAACAACAGACGGCTCAGAAAGAACAATCCCTTTTCCCTTTGCATATATAAGGGTGGTAGATGTTCCGAGATCTATTCCCATGTCATTTGAAAACAAATTAAAGACGGATTGAAAAACTGTATTCATTCTTACCTCCATATACTAAATTCTTAAAACGCTTTTTTACGCACAGGCAAAGTATGTCCTTTTACTTTACCAGCCAATTGATTTGGGCAGACGGGGTTATCTTCTATAGGGCTAACGGTATAATCTTTAGTGCCGGATGGACATTTCAACTTTTCAGGAAGATATTCAGGAACCAGATCTTCCATAGTGCAGCTATCTCCCTTCTCTCCATTATTGTCAGCCGCCCACTTTTGCTTCGCAAATGCAATTTTTCTTATATTAGTCAGGCACGTCTCCCTGTCATTCGCTACCTGATCATTAATATAGCGAGGTACTACCATCACTCCCAAAAGGAAAGTCACAATCACGATAATAAGAAAATCTATTCTGTCAAATTTTTTCATGGGTACATATAATCTTTAACTGTTTCGCCCATTTGCTCCGTTTTAATATGTTTTTTCATCTTCCGTATATGTCTTTCAGCAACTTCGGATTTCGATGAATTTATATCGTTTTTTCTCTTAACAGATTCCCATATTTCTAAAGACTTCTGCCAGTCATGCGCCTTGGCATAGCTGTGCGCAAGAATATGAGGAACATACATTGGAATGTCTTTACGTTGTCCAGCCAATGTAAAGTACTTAGAGGCTTCCGCATATAAATTCAACTTATGATAATAAACCCATCCGCACTCAAAGAACAGGTCATATTTATCTTGATTAAATTCTATGCCTTCTTTTAATATATTGATATCTGCCCAATAGCATTTTTCTTTTATTTCAGGATCTTTTACGGTTGCGCTGAGATTGTATCCGATATTCCATGCCCATAGAATCCATGCGTCAAGAAAGCGCGGATCAAGTTTTGTAATCACTCTGTAAAGTGGAAACATCTTCTCCTGCTGTTGATGATCCCAGTAGTAATCTAGTCTAAGCCACATTAAATCTACGACAATATCTTTGAAACCAAACAAAAATGTTCCCAAAAATTCTCCTGCCGGAGCAGTAACTAATTTTCTTTCCGGATGCATCTTGTCCAAATCTCTATCTATGCTGCGTTGTAAAGGCACGACCACAACCAGCAATACCAAAACAATAAAAAGAAACACAAAATATATCTTTTTGTGCCTGAACATCATACTTCCCTTTTCCTAAAAAACAATATAGCAAGAAGCGCAAATATTATTATATAGTTTAATCCATAAGCAGTAACTTTAAGCATGTACATGCCCGACACCGCAGTGCCATGAATAACATCCCGATTTATGTTGAAATTAGTGAAATTAGGGAAAAGGTAATATGCCCCATCAAATATGAATTTCAATACGGCGCCGCCTTTTGACGCGAGATGTTTAAGATATTCAAATATATTTCCTACAATGTAGAGAAACATCGTTAAGGTTACGCTTATCGTTGTAGTGGCAAATGTTGAAAACATAATAGCAATAGAACCAATCAGGGATAAACTAATAAAAATCAGAAACACAGCTTTAAATATTTCGAAATTCAGTACACGTTCTTTGAGATAAAGCACTCCTAAAAAAACAATACTCATAAAACAGAGATTAATAAATAGCGCAAACATTGTGCCAACTAGTTTTCCCAAAATAAGCTCATATCTATGAACAGGTTTAGAAAGCACAGTATATATTGTCTTTTTTTCCAACTCTTCAGTAATCATTTTTGCGCCTAGAAAGATTGCAATAAGCAATCCGAAGAATACTATGAAGAAAAAGCCCATATCTTTAATCATTTTCATCTCTTCACGCGAAGTGAAAAATGAAAACATTTTTGTGCTTCCAATAGTGACCAAAGCAAAGATCAACATGATGTTAAACATCTTTCCTCTCAATGCTTCTTTAAAGGTGTTCTTTGCAATTGCTATAACTTTCATTATTTTCTCCTCATAACGTTCCGAGTATTATTGTACAAAATCTTCTCAATGTCCACATATTTATTAACAATGCTATCTATGTTTCTTCGTTCCGAAATATATGGTATTATACCAAGTATCGGCACCTTGCCAAATGTTTTTATAACCTGAGGATTTGTTTTCTCTGACATCTGGGTATTCCGGTCGGTTTTATTTATAATGATGCCTATTACTTCAATTTCCGATCTTCGCGCGTGATCCAACGTCAGAAGAGCATGATTAATACTTCCCAAGCCTGCTCTTACAACAATTATAACAGGAAGTTTCATATCTCCGGCGAGATCAGAAACCATGTAGCTGGATGTTATTGGAACAAGAAATCCGCCGCATCCTTCAACGATTAAGAAATCATATTTATTCGTTAGGTTTCTAAAAGAGGCAAGTATTTTTTTCTTTTGTATTCTCTTTTCTTCGAGTTTTGCAGCAACATACGGAGCTAGAGGACGTCGCAATATATAGGGATTAATATGACTGTAAGTATCACTGATTTTACTCATTCTGATTAGATATTCAGTGTCCTTACCGACAAGTTTATCTTTTTTATATTCTCCGCCTGTCTCAACAGGTTTCATGACACCCACATTGATTCCCATGCCGCGAAATATCCGAGCCAATCCTCCGGCTACAATAGTCTTGCCGACTTCAGTATCAGTACCTGTAATAAAAACGCCTTTTCTCATTTTTGCCCTTGCGCAATCAGTATATCATAAGTTGCGAAAATCTTATTATCCATGAAATATTTTTCGATATACACCTTTTTCATTTTGTCCATTAGTCTTCTATTACCTAATCCGTTATTTGAACTACATAGGTGATTGTGCGACCCTATGGATCTAAGATATGTTAATAGATTCATAACGCTATCATAATATATTCTTTCTGTGATTTTTTGCACACGGACGGCTTTAAATTTATTAAGAAGATTAACAAGTTTTTCTTCATTAACAAAATCAAGGCAATGAGAACTCGGTTGTGTGCCTAAAATATTATGTGCCTCTATAAAGGAATTACCAAGTTCGCACAATGTCTTCCCGCCAAACATTGAAAAAAGGAATTTTCCTTCCGGCTTTATGACTCTATGCAATTCATTTATCCCTCTGGGACAATTTTCCATCCACTGATATGCGGAATTTGAAATTAGCAGATCGAACATATTATTCTTGTACGGTAAAAATTCCGCATCCGCCTGCACGAAACTGGTTCTGTTAATACGTTTTTTTGCTGAGGATATTTTGATCATTCCGGAAGCGATATCAATAGCATATATTTTTGCGGTTGGGAACATACGCTCAAGCTTATTGACAAGATAACCGGTTCCTGTCCCCGTATCCAGTATCTTCAAAGCGCGTTTAGATTTGTCCATCATTGAGCCCAGTATATCTGCGACCTTAAACTGCAATTCAGCAACATTGTCGTAGTTTGGGGCGCTTTTTGAAAACGAGGCTTTTGTCCATTGTTTAAAATTCATAATCTCTTAAAAAATCATCAAGCAAAATATTAAACTTCTCATGTTTCGTTACAAATGGAATATGTCCTGCGTCTTCAAACGTGTGAAGAGCAGAATTTTTTATTTTACTATGCAAATAATCTGTGCAGGCATAAGGACACACCATATCCTTTTTTCCATGAATTATAAGAGTAGGAACTGTTATGGAGTGCAATTTATCTCTCAGGTCACAATCTCTAAGCAATAATAAGCCCAGAAAAGTTTTATTCTTATCGGATATGCTTGATGACTGTCTTATCAAATTCAAATCTTCTTTCTTAAAATCTGCATTCTTCAAGATAAGACTTGCGAAATTTCCCAGCATTCTCACAGGCGATTTTCTAAATTTGCTTATAAAGCTTTGCATAACAATGTGTGATATACCTGCGTCATAATCTTCAGAAGCAACAAATTTTGCAGGAGTACTTACAAGAACAAGCTTTTTTACATATTCAGGATGTTGAGATGCGAAATTTATGGCAATCATGCCGCCCATTGACCATCCAACAAGATTAACATTGCTTGATTTTGTTTTTTTAATAATTCCAAGCAAATGTTCTGTATGCTCTCTAATAGAATCTCCCTCAAGAGACATGGTAACGGTCTTGTAGCTTTGACCGAAATACTTTATCTGATGTTTCCAGATACCTTCGTTAATTCCCCAACCCGAAATAAAAAAAAGAGGAGAGCGTAAATTGGTCATCTGTATTCTCCAAAATACAAGATGCCGCAGACAAAACTTAATAAAATTTCATCCGCGGCACACAAAACAAAAGAAAGATAATTATTTTTTACCCATTATACGATACATACCAGTACCACAGCTTGGACAAACGCCTTTCATTGCTTTTCTGCCATTCTTCATCGTAACTTCTTTTGCGTCTTTCATTTCTTTCTTAGCCTTACACTTCACACAATAACCTTCCATGCTACATCTCCTTATGGTTTGTTTTTTCTAGCAACGTTGGCCTAAGTTTATCATCCTATTATCAAAAGTCAATCAAAATGCCTTAAAAATCTTTTCAAGTACATTAATTCCGTTTTCTGAATACATTTCCACAAGAAATTTTTTTGTTTCCAGAAATGCTTTTGCTCTGTGGCTTATCTTGTTTTTTATCTCAGGACCTAATTCAGCAAAAGTCTTGTTGTATTCCGGGATAATGAAGAGTGGGTCATATCCAAAACCGGTTTTGCCTTTAGGTTCAAAAGCGATTATTCCCTCACAGGTGCCTCTTATGATTTTTTTTATTTTACCTTCATCTGCAATTGCAACAACACATACAAATCTCGCTGTGCGATTCTTGGGAGGAACGTACTCCATGAGTTTAAGAAGTTTTTTATTATTATTATCGTAAGTAGCACCTTCGCCTGCAAAACGCGCAGAATATACTCCAGGTCTTCCCTCCAAAGAATCAACCTCTAATCCGGAGTCGTCAGCAATAGCCAGCTTGTTTGTGAATTTGTTTGCAACAATGGCCTTTTTTGCCGCATTTTCTTCCAATGTAACTCCGTCCTCCTCAACCTCTTCTAATCCGGAAAAATCCAATGCAGATGAAATTTCTACCATTAAGCCGTCAAGAATTTTCGCAATTTCTCTTATTTTGTCTCTGTTTCTCGTTGCCAGAACTATATTCATTCTATTATTCTTTTATCTTTTTAAGCTTTGCATGCTTGGTAAGCAAAAGACGTTTTTGATTGTCATTGTCAAAATGAACTGTTATCTTCAGACTATCTCCGACTCCGCTATGATCAATAACGGTTCCCTTTCCCCATTTTGAGTGTGTCACTCTATTGCCGATACTATATGCTCGTTTAACAACATGCTTAGTCATTATCTATTCCCTCCATATTAAAGTGCTTATCTGCCATTTTTGTTATTCTGTTTAGAACGTCCTCAAGTTCCCGGCCTTTTTTTAGACTTTCTTCTTTTGAAGCATCTGATGGAACATAAATAGGTAAACCAAAAGTTACTACAGCCTTGGTGAAAGGACGTGGAAGCACAAATCTATCCCAGCTATTAAGTCTTGTGCTTCTGGATGAGCTGAATGTTATTGGAACAATCGGACATCCGGACTCGGCTGCTATGTGAATAACTCCCTGCTGTACTTTTTCAGACGGACCTCTTGGACCGTCTGGTGTTATCCCCATATCAAAACCTTCTGATAACTTTTTGAGCATCTCTTTATGGGTATTTTTCTTATAATGTCTGCTGGAGCCTCTGATAGCAGAATATCCAAATTTTTCGATAACCTTTGTTATGAATTCTCCGTCTTTACTTGAACTTATTAGAATACATGCATTCTTCTTACCAAGTCTGTATCTATAATAATATGAGGTCAGAAACAATCTGCTGTGCCATATAGCAAATATAATATTTTTGTCTTTTCTTTTTAATCCTAAGTAGTTTTCTTCTCCTTTGGTTTCAAAGATTATGCTTCTACCAATGCTCCTAATTAATATCCACGCTAACCATGGAATTATTCCTGATTTAAAAATACCATGTATTCTCATTTTTTAGCACTCGCGCGAAACTGAAGGTCATGCAATTTCTTATACAAACCTCCTCCTTTTTTGACAAGTTCCTCATGTGTACCTGTTTCTATAATTTTGCCGTCTTCTACTACTATAATTTTATCCGCATGCATAATAGTAGAAAGCCGATGTGCAATTACAAATGTGGTGCGATTAGTCATAAGATTGTCTATGGCTTTCTGTACCAGATATTCCGATCCGGTATCAAGGGCAGAGGTTGCTTCATCTAGTATGAGAATAGAAGGGTTTTTAAGAATAGCTCTTGCGATGGCTATTCTTTGTGCCTCTCCTCCTGAAAGCTTTACCCCGCGATCACCAATAACAGCATTATAATCTTTGGGCATTTCCATTATAAATTCATGGGCAAGCGCAGCCTTAGCAGCATGTTCTACCTTTTCCTGAGAAACTTGTTTCTGATGTCCATAAGATATATTCTGTTTCACTGTGTCATTAAAGAGAACGGTCTCTTGTGTAACAATTCCCATTTGAGCGCGAAGTGAACATAATGAAAATTCCTTAATATCCGTTCCGTCTATTGTAATTCGTCCCGATGTTGGATCATACAGCCGTGGGATGAGGTTCGCTATGGTCGTTTTTCCAGAACCGCTTGGACCTACTATAGCAACAATCTCTCCACGCTTAATATCAAAACTGATATCATTTAACACAATAACCTCTTTATCGTAAGCAAAGCTGACATTCTGGAATGCGATTTTATTTTTAAACGTATCCAATGTACGAGCATTGGGTAGATCAATAATTTCTGAGGGACTATCCATAACTTTAAAGACCCTTGATGAAGCCGCAAGCATAGACTGAATCGTGTTATTGACCTTGCTTAATTTTTTTACCGAACCGGGAATTCCGCCTATGGCAACAGCAAATCCAAGAAAACATCCAATGGTTAAATCTCCCCTTATAACAGAAACGCCGCCCAGCCATATAGCAAGAGCAATTCCAAGCATACCTACAAACTCTGTAACAGAAGAGGTAACTGCCTGTATTCGAGTTCTCTTTATCTCTGTTTTAAAAACCCCCTCATTTTCTTTGTTAAATCTCTTCGATTCATAATGTTCCATAGAAAAAGCTTTAACAATTCTCATTGAGGAAAGACTTTCCTGCATTACTGAAAAAACATTCGCTCTTCTCTTTAAGGTAATTGATGTAACCTTGCGCATCTTTCTGCCGAATTTAATAATTGGATATACTGCAATAGGAAATATTAGAATAGAGGCAATAGTTAATCTTGGGCTGAGCGCAAATGCCATTATTATTCGCGTCAGAATGTTCAAGGGCTCCCTCATAACGTCCCCAAAGAGTACTGTCATGGATTTTTTAACTTCTCCAACATCATTCGAAATACGGCTCATAATGGCGCCTGATTTCTGTCTTGTGAAGAAAGATAGACTCATATTCTGAATATGCCTATACAACTTATTTCTCAAATCCAAAGTTCCTCTAAGACCGGCGTATGTTATTAAATAGCTTTGAGCAAAGTAGGCGAATCCCTTTAAGATATAAATAAAAATTATAAATCCAACCAGTATTCTCAACCATGTAAACACAGTGAATTCAGCTGTTAGCGGGGTTATAGCAATCTTATGCCCAAAGAGCTCTCCTTTAAGAGTAAGAGGGATTGGTGTATTTGAGGAGAGGTTATCTGCCGATAGGATATTATCCATAAATACCACTATGCTTCCTATTGAGCCAATGGTACAGAATTGAAGAATGAACATGCATACTACTGCCAGCAGTATTCTCTTCCAGTATGGCTTTATAAATTTTAAAATTCTTAAGTATTGATTCATAATTATCTATCTCCTACAATATTTTATATATACTCTCTGCGGCTCTTTTGCTTGCGTCAGGGTTTCCAAGCTGTTCTGTTATTCCGGATAATCTATTTTTTATCTCTCTCATTTTTTCACTGCTATTCAGTAGATCAAGAGCACATCTGCTGATGTTTTCAGGATTTGCTTTTTCCTGCAATAACTCAGGAACTATTCTTTCTTTAGCTATTATGTTTACAAGACATATATGGGGAACATTTAAAAAGGTCTTAAATAAAAAACCTGTAAAAGGAGAAGCTTTATAAACAACAATCATCGGAACATTCAAAAGAGCCGCTTCAAGTGTTACGGTGCCTGACGCTCCGATTAAAAGGTCACAGCAGCTCATTATATCATATGTTCTGTTTTTAATAATCTTAATACTGATGTTCAGATTATGAAGAACTTGTTCAATATCTTTTTT
>DAOVHI010000106.1 GCA_030671985.1 bacterium | reverse complement strand
GAGCATCTCCGCCTATTATAATATATCCAACTTTAATAGGTCTGGTTTTACGGCGTTTGATGGGATGATTGGTTGTTTTGTGAGGTATTTTTTCCATGGAAGATATTCTTTATTTTATCCTTTGCAACTCTCATAATATCATTAAATGTTACATATATCATCAAAGTTATAAGAAGCGCAACGCCAAATCTCGTTGTCCATTCAAGCCATTTCTCATTAACAGGGCTGCCTTTTATAGACTCTATTAGAAAGAAGAGTATGTGCCCGCCATCCAGTACAGGGATCGGAAGCAAATTAAGTATAGCAAGATTTACACTTATCAGAGCAAGCAGGAAAAACAGGTTCACAAGTCCTTCTTTCGCCTGTTTATCTGCAAGTTGCGCGATCATTATTGGCCCGCCAAGTGTTTTAGTAGATATTTTTCCTCTTATAAGCATCCATATAGACTTGTATGTAAGAACTGTCAAGCTTACGGTCTGATTGCATCCTTGAATGAATGCTCCAATCGGTCCATATTTACGTGTTATTGTCTTAAACTCAGGAACTATTCCTATTAGACCAATATTTAGCGTTTTATTGAGTTCAGGTACAACGTCTATTTTTAACTGTTCGTCGCCGCGCTTTACCATAATAGATATTTTCTTCCCTGGACTGTTATGAATACTCTTTGCCATATCGCTCCATGATGATATTTGTTTATCATTGATAGATAGAATGACATCGCCCTTTCTAATGTCGGCTTTGTATGCAGGGCTTTCAGGCTCAACGGTACCTATTGCAGGCGGAATAAACGGGGAAATCCCAATGTATCCCCCGCCTTTTTCTTTATTAAACTCTGTTTTAATCTGAATGCTTTTTCTTTCTCCGTTTCTGTCAATGAGCATAGATACTGTAGAATTTGGATGAGTCAGGACAATGTGTTTAAACTCGCTCCAATCTTTGATTTGTTTATCGTTGGCTTCTAATATTATATCTCCTGCTTTTAAGTCAACTTCAGAGGCAGGCGAATTTTTAGCTATTTCTCCGATTTTAGCATCAAAATAGGGGAGTTCTATGCCCGTAAAAAAGATGCATGAGAAGACAAAAATTGCCAGAAGTATATTCATAAAAGGACCTGCCAATATTACAAGTATTCTCTGAAAAGGACTCTTGGAATGGAATTCCCAATCAGCGCCTGTTTTTTCTTCGGCAGATTCCCCCGCAAGTTTTACATATCCTCCCAAAGGCACAGCGGAAATCAGATATTTCGTATCTCCTTTCTTAAAGCCGATAAGTTTGGGACCAAACCCAAGCGAGAATTTTTCCACTTTAATGCCAAGCCATTTAGCTACAAGAAAATGTCCCAGCTCATGTACGAAAACCAGAATACTTATTACAACAATAAATGGAAGTATGCGTAGAATAAACATGCTTTTATAACTCTCCTATTTCATGCGCTGTTCTTCCTGCCCACTCGTCAGATGCAAGTATATCATCAAGACAGGGTTTTTGGATAACATTATGTTTATCCATAACCTTTTCTATTATTTTAGGGATGTCTAAAAATTTTATTTTTTTCTTAAGAAATAGATTGACTGCGACATCATTTGCGCCATTAAGAACAGCGGGCATAGTTCCACCGATTGACCCCGCTTCATAAGCAAATTTCAAACATGGAAATTTATCAAAGTTTGGAACCGAAAAATGCAATCGGGATATTTTTGTTAAGTCCAAAGGTTCCAGTTGTGTAGGTATTCGTTCAGGATACGTCAAGGCGTACTGAATAGGCATCTTCATATCAGGAATTCCAAGCAGGGCAAGTATTGAACCGTCAATGAATTCCACCATGGAATGAATAATGCATTCAGGATGTATTACTATCTCAATTTTCGATATATCTATTCCAAACAGCCAATGCGCTTCTATAACCTCCAGTCCTTTATTCATGAGCGTTGCAGAATCTATACTGATTTTTCTTCCCATTTCCCATACAGGATGAGCTAACGCCTGCTCAGGACTGATATCATGCAAGTTTTTCTCTTTGTAAAACGGACCTCCTGAAGCTGTAAGAATAATTCGTTTTATGTCTTTTTTATCTCTTCCCTCAAGGCACTGAAAAATAGCATTATGTTCGCTGTCCACTGGAACGAATTTTACATCTCTTTTCTTAACCTCTTTCAATATGATTTCGCCGGCAGTAACCAATAGTTCCTTAGCTGCAATTGCAATATGCTTGCCTTTTTTTATTGCTTCTAAGGTTGGAATTAGTCCGGTTATGCCTGTGATTGCGGATACCACAATATCAATTTCTTCAAGTGTCGATATTTTGATCAGACCTTCACGGCCGCATTCTACTCTTATTTTTTTATCGCTGATTGAATGGCAAAGCTGCTTTTTCGTGTTCTCATCCATCACCACAACAAATTTTGGATGAAACCGGTTTATTTGTTGTTCTAAAAGACCGATATTAGCTTTGCCTGATATGGCTGTAACTTTGAATTTGTCCGGAAAGGATTTTGCAATCTCAAGAGTATTTCTGCCGATTGAGCCGGTTGCTCCGAGAACAGCAATATTCTTCATTTTGCATTCGGCTCGTAAACACTTACGCATTTTCTAGCGCTGATACTTTCAAAACGCACTACTCCATCTGTTTTAGCAAATAGTGTCCAATCTCTTCCACAGCCAACGTTTTTTCCCGGGGAGAATTTTGTGCCGCGCTGACGAACAATAATATTACCTGCTTTTACAATCTGCCCGCCGGAACACTTTATGCCAAGTCTCTTGCCTGCGCTGTCTCTTCCATTCCTTGAACCCCCCTGACCTTTTTTGTGTGCCATAATATATCTCCTGACTTTTTAATGTATTTGGGAGTATATTGATTTTCTAACCTGTTGTCAAGATGTTGCCGGATTCATTTTTTAGAGTTTGTTAGCATATAGCGGAAATTGATTACAGAGACTTGTCACCATTGATAAGACTCGCTTAAGGTTACCTGTATCATTAATATTCGCAAGCACATTTGTTATCATTTCGGCAATTAGTTCCATTTCAGGTTCTTTCATGCCTCTTGTAGTTAAGGCAGGAGTTCCTATTCTTATTCCACTCGTAACAAATGGTCCTTGCTTATCAAATGGGATAGTATTTTTATTTACTGTTATTCCGGCAATATCTAGTGCTTTCTCAGCATCCTTACCCGTAATTCTCTTATTGGTTAAATCCAATAGTATGAGATGAGTATCTGTACCGCCGGAAACAAGTCTAAAGCCTCTTTTATTCAGTTCTGAGGCAAGTGCCTTGGCGTTTTTTACGATCTGTTTCTGATAGTCATTAAATTCTTCTGTCATAGATTCCTTGAATGCAACAGCTTTAGCAGCTATGACATGCATTAATGGTCCTCCCTGAATACCGGGGAAAATCATTTTATCTATTTGTTTTGCGTATTTTTCCTTGCAGAGTATCATGCCTCCACGTGGTCCCCTTAATGTTTTATGTGTAGTAGAAGTAACGAAATCAGCGTATGGGACAGGGCTTGGATAAATTTTCGCCGCAACAAGTCCTGCAAAATGAGCCATATCTATCATAAGGTATGCGTTTACTTTGTCCGCTATCTTTCTGAATGCTGCGAAATCTATTATTCGCGGATAAGCGCTGCCACCGGCAATAATTAGTTTTGGTTTCTCTTCAAGCGCTAACTCTTCTACATATTCATAGTCTATGGTTTCTGTCTTCTTATCCACTCCATAAGAAATAATATTAAAATATTTCCCTGAAAAATTTACAGGACTACCATGCGTTAAATGTCCGCCATGGCTTAAATCCATACCAAGAACTGTGTCTCTTACATTCAACATGGAAAAATAAATCGCCATATTTGCCTGAGAACCGGAATGCGGCTGTACATTTGCGTGATCAGCTCCAAATATTTTCTTTGCTCTCTTTATAGCCAAATCTTCAACAACATCAACAAATTTACATCCGCCATAGTATCTCTTATTGGGATAGCCTTCTGCGTATTTATTTGTCATTACCGAGCCCTGTGCCTCAAGCACAGCATCGCTAACAAAATTCTCTGAGGCAATAAGTTCCAGAGTAGAAGATACTCTTTTTGTTTCATCATAAATTGCTTTCGCTACTTCCGGATCAGTTTTTTTCAAATCGCTCATATTATCCTTTTGAACTCCTCATGAATTTATTTTCAATCTCTTTGATTTTTTTTATTCTTTGCTTATGACGGGACGCATTGCTGAATTTTGTCTGAAGCCATATTTTGACTATTTCTTTTGCCGGTTCTTCTTCAACTATTCTTCCGCCGATTGCAAGAATGTTTGCGTCATTATGTTCCCTGCTCATTTTTGCAGTGAATATATCATTACACAAAGCCGCCCTAATGCCAGGAATCTTATTGGCTGCCATAGACATGCCCAAACCTGTTTCGCAGACCAGTATCCCTTTTTTGTATTCACCTGTTCTTACAGCTTCAGCTAGCGCTAGCGCAAAATCCGGATAGTCAACAGATTCCTCAGATGACGTGCCAAAATCGGTATATCCATAACCCAAGTCTTTCAAAAAAGGTTTAAGAATTTCTTTTAAGTGCCATCCGCCATGATCAGAGGCTATTGCGATCTTACATTTATTGTTTTTCAATTTTTTTGGCGACCTTTCTTAAACATTTTTCTATTTCTTCCGCACAGTATTTATATGCGTTGTAGGATAATCCAATAGGATCTGTTACATCCATGTTCTTATCCTTAATTTCCGCGAACTCTTTAAGCAAGAATATATTCCTTATCTTTTTCGGAGCGATACAGGATACTTCATCTTTGTGTCTCTGAGTCATTACCAGAACAATAATGTCCGATTTATTTACTGTTTCTTCGGTTAACATATTT
>DAOVHI010000112.1 GCA_030671985.1 bacterium | reverse complement strand
CTATATGATTGTTGGATTTATTAGGTGGAATAGCGGAGATGGTGTAGTATCTTTTGATAGTCAGGAAGGAACGGGAGTATTGCCTCCGATATCTAATGAAAATTTTAGTATGATCTGGGCATCTCATGATAAAGAAACTGAAAAAGTCGCTCAGAATAATGCAGAAGAGCTTCTTCAATTTCTTGATGACACAAAGCCGGTCATTGACTTAGTTCGAGTTCTTGAATCAAAAAATGAATTAACTGATTCTGATGAAAATAATTGGACAAATTGGGCACAGCATAAAGTTGGCGAGGATTCGCAGCCGTTTAGCCTAGATTTTTCAAAATATGGCAAAATTTATGTTGAAGGTAAAGTTAGCGATGAATATCTTCCCGCAACAACGAGAGTATATGTAGATGTTTTTAAATTTAGTGATGATCTGAATGAATTTGATTTTTCTGATACAATTTATACAAATAGAGATAAATCACCTGCATATTTAAAGCCATACGCAAATCAAGAGCCTGCTCCTGCCGGTTTCAGAGAGATAGTTTATTTATCAAAGGATACAACAAAAATACCTGAGAATGGAGAATACTTAATACGGACACAGGTTGAAAATCTGGCAGGGTTGAGATCCGATGTTAAGGAGGTAGCGCTTAAATTATGGAAGCCTGTAGAGTTGGGAACAACTTGGATATCGACAGGCATAAGAGATTGCTGGACGTATCCTAAAATAGAGAGTCATTTGATGGTGGCTGCGATTTCCAATGACTGGTTCCACTACAAAGGTTATTGGCGAAGTGAAGGAAGAATTACGATACAGCATTTATGGGGTAAGCAGATAAAAAAGTTTTATCTTATTCCCACTATTCCAAATTCCGAATGGTACGTAAGGAGATGGGGTTATGATGAACCACCTTATACAAACTTTAGCAATATAAATTTTTATCATGGGCAAAGCTATGCTCATGGAAATCTTATCCATCAATATCCTTATAGTGAAGGAGGAGAGAACTATAAAATTTATAAAATGTACTTGCCTACAACGCAAATACAAGCGGCGATTGATAATTATGAAGTTTACTTTTATTTAAGTGTAAGATATGCGGATGATGAATCGTGGTATAGTAACCCACCTGAAGGTCGCCGGCACTACGGGTTATGGGGTTATGGATGTAGAATAATTGCATGTGTTGATATATAGTATAGGCAGAGTTAAAGACAAACAGATAGCAAAAAGTCGTTGAAAGAATTCAAGACTGTCATTGCAAGGAGCGTAATCGACGAAGCGATCTTAAAACTCGAGATTGCTTCGCTAATTACTCACAATGACAAAAGTGGTGCTGCTAAAGGCAGCATAATTAAAAATAAAGGAGTATAAGTCACATGAATCTTAAAGAACTCTATAAAAAAGCGATTAAGATTGGAATTGAAAACGATCCAAGAGGTAAAAAGACTGTTTTGGGGGAACTTAAGAAAAACAAGAATAAATACGAGGAATTAAAGAAAAAAGAGAAAGAATTTTTTGATAAAGAATCTCTTAAAAATCCATACGCTGACTCAAGAATATTAAATGGCAGCGGTAATGAAAAAATTAAGACGGTACTTGTCGGAATAGATATTGAAGTGGGCGAGCTTGTTCTGGCAGATATTCTAAAAAATAGAGGCAAACAGATAGATGCAGTTATAGCTCATCATCCTGAAGGCATACCATACGCAATGCTGTATGATGTAATGAAGATGCAGGCAAACATTCTCAGTTTGCACGGCGTACCAATTAACGTAGCAGAAAGTCTGATGGAACATAGGGTTAAGGAAGTCCAGAGAAGACTTATGCCGATAAATCATACAAGAGCAGTTGATGCAGCAGGATTAATCGGACTGCCTTTTATGAACATTCATACACCTGCTGATAATATGGTAGCGACACATCTTCAAAACCTTTTTAGTAAAAAATCGCCGCGTACAATGGGCGACGCTATTGATATGTTGTTAGAAATAAAGGAGTATAAGCAAGCCGCAATGAATGCTGCAGGACCTAATATTCTTGTTGGCTCGAAAGAAAGAAGCGCCGGTAAAATATTCGTGGATATGACAGGCGGAACAGAGGGTTCAAAGGATATATTCAAAATGCTTCCGTCGAGTGATATAAACACAATTGCGTGTATGCATTTAAGTGAAGATCATAGAAAAGAGGCCGAAAAGAATCACTTAAACGTCATAATCGCAGGACATATAGCAAGTGATAATCTGGGCTTGAATCTTATGTTTGACCGTTTGCTGGCAGGCTCAGAGATTAATGTGATTGAATGCTCGGGATTTAGGCGGGTTAAGAGATAAGATTATGCATAAACAGATAATAGAAATACTAGAGAAAAGCATTGCGGTAAAACAAGATATTATAGATCATCAGATTGACGTTATCGTTAAGATGGTAAACAGTATAGCGGATGCATTAGGCAGGGGAGGGAAGCTACTTGTTTTTGGAAACGGAGGTAGTGCCGCTGATGCGCAGCACATGGCGGGAGAACTGGTTGGCAGATTCCAACTGGAACGAAGCGCATTGCCGGCAATTGCTTTAACTACAGACAGTTCTATAATAACATCAATATCTAATGATTACGGCTTTAATGAGATTTTTTCGCGTCAGATAGATGCGTTAGGAACTCAAGGAGATGTTGCTTTGGGTATATCAACGAGCGGGAATTCCGAAAATGTTTTAGCCGGAATTCGCAAAGCAAAAAGCATGAAACTTGCAACTATTGGGTTTTCAGGCGGGAAAGGTGGAGAACTCTCAAAAATAGCAGATTTATGCTTCAATGCTCCTTCTTCAAGCACTCCTCGCGTTCAGGAAGCTCACATTACGATAATTCATATAATCTGCAAACTTGTGGAAGAAAAATTATATTGTGAGCGTACATAAAGTCAAATATCTTTCCGAGTTAAAAGGAATAGTCAATTCACTAAAGAAACAGGGAAAGAAGGTAGGTTTTACGAATGGCTGTTTTGATCTCATACATATTGGACACATAAAATATTTAAGAGCCGCAAAAAAGCTCGCTGACATACTCATAGTTGCTATAAATAGCGACAAATCCGTAAGAACATTAAAAGGCAATAAAAGACCTCTATTTCCTCAGAATGAACGCGCAGAAATACTCTCCGCTTTTGAATTTATCGATTATGTTGTGGTTTTTGATGAGCCGGATCCTGAGAAAACTATATCAGAATTGCTCCCTGATATCTTGATAAAGGGTGGAGATTACAAGATAGATCAGATTATTGGCAGAGACACTGTAACCTCACATGGTGGAAAGGTCGTCACTATTCCCGAAATTAAGGGAAAGTCAACTTCGGATATTATTAGAAAGATAGTTAGAACATAACATAGCTGGGAATTATGCCCCCAAAAAAAAGAATTATGACTATTCTGAACCATAAAAGACCCGACAGGATCGGGAGATTTGATAACTTTTTCAAGGGATTTCAGGGGAAATGTATAAAAAGATTAAAATTGACTAGTGCATCGGATTTGCTTGAATATTTTAACATTGACATGCAAATTATTACAGCTGACGAATCTCCATTTCCAACAAAAGCAAAAATAATATCTGAAGACAAAAATAAAAAGATAGTGCTTGACGGCTGGGGGAGAACAATTGAAATTCACAAAGGTGCTTTTTTCCATAAAGAATTAAAACATGCGGTCAACGATCACGCTGATCTGAATAAATTAAAATTTGATAGCCCTTCACTTGATTTAAGATATGGAGACGCTTTTAATCATGAGCACACTAAAAATAGTAAAAAATGCATCTTCTGCAAAGTCGGAGGACCATATCAAAGAACAAGTTTCCTGCGAGATGAGCTCAATTATCTGATGGATATTGCAGGTGATCCTGGATTCATAAAGGATCTAGTGGAGAAGGTTTCAGATCATATAATAGAGATTGGAAAGGAATCATTGAAAAGATCTAGTTTATATGATACAGGGATATGGATATTTGACGATATGGCGAACAATGACGCTACTATGATGTCCCCGAAGTCATTTGAAGAGATATATTATCCTGTTTGGAGAAAAATGATAAAGTCATTTAAAGAAGCTGGAGCGTCTAAGGTTTGTATGCATGGAGATGGTAACCTTCTGCCTGTTTTAGATATGCTTGTCGATGCCGGGATTGATGCAATAAACCCTGTTGAACCACGGGCTCATATGAATTTAGTCGACCTGAAAAACAAATACGGAAATAGGCTGGCATATATCGGAGGTATGTGCAATACCAATATACTTCGAAATGGAACAAGGAGTGAAATAGAAAAATCCTCAAGAGAGATAATTGATGTAGGTAAAGAAGGTGGTGTAGTTATAGGCACTCATTCACTTTCTCCAGATATACCCATAGAAAATTATCTTTTTTATGATGAGATTGTTAAAAAATACGGAAATTATGAATAAAATAATTGGTGCTAAATAATGCCTGTTGAAACAATTAAGTGGGACAAAGGAAGAATTAAGTTAATAGACCAGACATTGCTTCCAAACAAGTTTAAGCACAT
>DAOVHI010000070.1 GCA_030671985.1 bacterium | reverse complement strand
GATAAAGCGCTGCTAGTTATGCCAATGCTTAAAGAAGCTGGGATCCATTCGGAAATTGTGCTTCCAAGACCAAGATCCCGAGGCATGTTTGACTGCTCCCAACCCTATCTTGGGCTGTTTAATCACGCAATATGTCACGTTCGGCTTAAGGACGGAAAAGAGCTCTGGCTGGACGGCACTGCGGAATATAGCAGTATCAGTGAAACACCATGGATGGATCAGGAAGTCTGTGTGTTTGTAGTAGACCCGAAGCGTAGAAAGGGAATATTATCTACAACGCCCATTAACGCAAGCATTCATAACAATCGTGTCTCAGATAAAAAAGTATTGTTAAAAAACGATGGCAGTGCATATATTGGCGGAACAGAAATAATTAAGGGAGCATTCTGTCCCGCAATTAGATATTTCTTCCAAATTCCTTCAAAACAGAAAGAGGAATTTGAAAAACTATTAAACACCATATTTGAAGGCGCGCAGGTAATAAATGTCCACTTTCCGGATTTATCAGGACTGGATACTCCTATAAAATACAATTATGCCGTTAGTGTGCCAAAATTCTTAAAACCTGTTTCCGAAGGTTTTTCATTTAATTCGGTTATGTTCAGGCATAAACTTACTCAAAGATATGCTTCAAGCAGTAGACGAAAATACGACCTCTTACTTTCGTATCCATCTATGGAGAACAGGACAACTGAATTCCTGCTTCCGCAGGGTTATGAGGCAAGTCATCTGCCGCAACGTGTTGAACTGAAAAGCAAATTCGGATCTCTATCAATAGCGTATAGAAAATTAGCCGATAAGATTATGATTAAAATAAAGTTTCAGCTAGATGTCTCCAGAATTTCGCCTGAAGAGTATCCGGAATTTCGTAAATTTTGCACAAATGTAGATAAAAACGAAAATAATGAGATAATAATTAAAAAGAAACCTGCTGTTGAATGATGAAATTATTTAAAATTTTTATTTTAGTAATATTTGTATGCCTGACGACCTGGGCAAGTGCAACTAATGTAATATCTTCATATGAGAGCATAGCCTTCGCGTATGAAGCCGGAGGAAGGTATGACGAAATGCTGGACAGCCGGCTAAAAACATTAAAGGAAAATCCCGATTCTATAAGGAGCACAGTTATATTACAAAACATGTTGAACTCATCTGAGAGGTTTAATAAGTCTGCGACTTATAGAAAAGCCATTAAGATTCTTGAAAAGATACTAAAAAGCGGAATAAATAACAGTGAAAACAAGTTTCTTGCAAAACAGGTTCTGGTAAAATTCTATAATCTCGTTCATCAGCCAAAAAAGGCTAAAAAAATCTACGATTCTTTTGGATATGTAACTGAATGGGCAGTAATAGGTCCGTTTGGCAGATTTGGACGCTCATGTCTTTATGAAAAATTTCCTCCGGAACAAGAGATTGAATTTGACACCAACTATCGCGGATACAGCGGAGAGATTCGCTGGAGACGTTTTGAAAACATCTTCAGAAATGGCTTAGTCGATTTCAAACAGATAATTAAGCCGAATGTCGGATGCGCTTATGCTCAGACATTTATACATTCTCCTTTTAAACAGACTGTGATTTTTGAGCTTCAAACACCGCAGTCGTGGAAAGCATGGGTAAACCATCAATCCGTCTCCGTGTGCGATCAATATGTAAACTTCTATCCTTTAACAAATTCATTCCATGCTTCTCTGGATGAAGGATGGAATTCTTTGCTTATCAAATCTGTTTGTGAGCCAGAATTAAGTAACTGGACATTTAAGTTAAGGGTAACCGACAAGAAGAAAAGAACTTGCGCAAACCTGAAGTTTATAGATAAGTTATCATCCTCGTCATTGCAAGAAATTTCGAAAGCGTTCAAAACGCCGCGGCAATCCACAACCGGATTGCTTTCCTCCGTTCGCAATGACAATAACATTGAATGTTTAGATAATAAAGCTCTGAACTATTACTATACCGGCATGCATCTTTACTGCCAAGGATTGCAGGATGACGGAATAAAATATTTAAAGCGGGCAATTGAACTTCAACCTAAATTCTCCAGATTTTTATACGCAATAGGCTGGATGTACGAGCAAGCTAGGTTTCTTCCAAAAATAGAAAGAGAAAACAAGGCAAAGAACTTTTACAATAAAGTTATTGAGTATGACGACCGGCACGTACCTGCTCTGCAAGCACTGGGCGCATATTTTGAGAGAAATAAGTTATACGAAAAAGCGATAGAAAAATTTAAACACACAATAAAAATAAATCCTGAGTTTGCTGTCGGCTATGTTGATATTGGAAGAGTTTACAAGAAGAAAGGATGGGATTTAGAAGCCGAAAAATCCATTGATTCGGCTTTAAAAATCAATCCTGAGCTAAAAGACGCCTTAGCACTCAAAGCAGAATTATATGCCGGCAAAAACAGGTTTGATAAAGCTAATAAGTTTTACAAGAAAAGCGGGCGCATACCTATTTCCCTCTTGCTAAAAGAAAGTAAGTATGATCAGGCTGCGGCACAGTACGATGCTCGTATAAAAGCTAATCCGCTGAGAATTGATTTACGCATGAAATTGGGCAGATTATATTCTAAATTGGGAGACTATAAAAGCGCATATAAACAGTATAGAGATATTCTGGATATCGTCCCAACATACAGTGTGTGCCATAAAACATTGGGAAATCTTTTCTATTCTGAGAATAAGACAAACGGCACAATAAAAGCATGGAGAGACGCTCTAAAACTTGCTCCGCGCGACTTTGAACTTAGAAATATGTTAACTGAAATAAAAGCACGTACAGCAGCACCATATATTCAAAAGAAATTCAACACAGTAAAACTAATTGAAAAAAATAAAGACCTAAGCGAACTTCCAAACGCCTTCACTGCCGCTTTATATAACGGGAATATTGTCGTTCTTAATGCAGACGGCAGTTATAGAGAGACGACACACAGGATAGTTAAAATTTTTAGCGAAATAGGAATAGAAAAATATGGTGAAATTTATATTCCCGGCAAGCTTGAGGAATTAAGAGTATTTCTTAAAGACGGGACAATATTAGAACCGGTAAAGATAAAAGGCAAACACGTCTACTCTGTTCATGGATTAGAAAAGGGTGCAGTGATAGAATATAAATATACTGTTGAACATAAAAAATACAACATAGCCAAAGGTCATTTTAGACTGCCGACTTTTTATTTTCAGACATTTAATGAAGCTCTCCTCTGGTCCCGTTATACAGTGATATTCCCGTCAGATATTAAGGTCTCGTATATATCTAAAAATTTAGGAGATAACATAGTAAGAGAAGAGAGGAATTTGGAAGGCAACAGAAAACTTGTTCAATTTGGGTGCCATGATGTTCCGAGCGTTACAAAAGAGGCTATGATGCCTCCAAAAGAAGATATATTGCCTAATGTTACTATAACAGACTCTATGAAAATAGATAAGGTGGATGCTCTCTACAGAAGTTTAATGATGGGAACGTCCATTGTTACGTCACTGCTTAGAGATACAACCTATGAAATCACGAAGAATCGTAACACCTCCAAGGAAAAGGCAGAAGCAATATACTACTATGTAAACAGGACTATTAAACATAACAGCGCCGGATTTGATTCGGCAATATCTACCTTGACAAAAAAAAGTGGGAATAAAACTATCTTGCTGAAAGTTATGCTTGATATAGCAGGGCTTGATACAGCTTATATTCTTGTAAGGCCAAATACACTTGCAAAAATGGACATGCCTTATTATGGAGCTTTCCAAACACCACTTGTAAGACTTAATCTTCAGGGAGAAAATATTTGGCTTGACGTAAGCAACAAATATCTTAAATTCGGCGAAATTTCTTCGAGTTTAACAAATGCGGATGCGCTTGTTTTTAATACAACCAATTATCAGATATGCAAAACCCCTCCTTTAAATATTTCGGCTAACGGAGCAAAAGTAAAACTGGTTATAAATATTAACAAAGATATTAACGGAAAATCCGATTGTTTGGCAGATGAAACCTATCTGGGCAATTTATCCGGTTTATTTCGTCTTATTTTTCTTGAGGGCATAGAAAAAAACCTGTGGGACAAATATATTGAAAAAGGACTGGCAAAATCTTTTGGAGAACCTGTTTTGGAAAAGGCGGAATTTCCGAATATAGAGAACCAGGAAGATCCGTTTTGCATAAAATACAAATTCACGATATCAGATTTTCTTCTGCAGGTATCCGGACGAGATGATGAGTTTACATTCAGCCCTATTCCTTTTAAACTGGAACTCAGTAAAAAATATATACAGAAAATTCAGCGCAAATTCCCAATTGTAATAAACCTTGGATTTGCCCCTCTATACATGGATCAGCAGTTTGATATAAATATCCCTGACAATTTTATCATTAAGGATACGCCTCAAGATATCGCCGAAGAGAGTAAATTCGGTAAATATCTTGTTGAATTTACGTTAAATAAGAACACACTGGAAGTAAAACAACACTTTGAACTTCACCCTCAGGAAATCTCCGTCTCGGATTATCCAAAGTTTGTAGATTTCTGCCGCAGGATAGATGCTCTGGAAAAGAAGACTATTACTCTTCAGCTTCGTAAGAATCTATGAGGATCTCTCGGCCTTTACTTCCTTTGAGGGAGCCCACAATACCTTCGGCTTCCATCATATCAATAAGCCGTGCAGCTCTTGCGTATCCGATCCTGAGACGGCGCTGCAGGACTGAAGAAGATGCTTGATGTGTGTCTAAAACTACTTTTACAGCGTCTTCAAACAGATCATCTTTTTCCCATTCTTCTCCATTTGCCGCTTCAGCCTTAGGTTCTTCAAGAATTTCCTTTCTGTACGAAGGAGCCGCCTGTTTTTTGAGAAAATTGACTGTCCTTGATATTTCCTTATCAGATACAAAACATGCCTGCGCTCTCACAGGCTTTGGTGAGCCGGCGGGCAGAAATAACATATCTCCCTTGCCAAGAAGAATCTCTGCTCCGTTCATATCAAGAACGGTTCTGGAATCCACCTTGGAAGAAACCTGAAATGAGAGTCTACATGGGAAATTAGCTTTAATAACACCTGTTATCACATCAACCGACGGTCTTTGAGTGGCAAGAATGATATGAATTCCGGCAGCTCTTGAAAGTTGCGCCAATCTGGTAATTGATTCTTCAACATCTCTACGCGCAACACTCATTAAATCTGCCAATTCATCAATAACTACAACAATATACGGCATGTTCCCCTCAGAAACTATCTTGTTATATCCGGCAATATTGCGCACATTCGCTTTTGCAAGTTTTTGATATCTATCCTCCATCTCTCCCACGATCCATTTCAGAGCATTGGCCGCTTTTTTTGCATCAGTTACTATTGGAGTTATGAGCTGAGGAATATCTGAAAAAGCCGACAATTCCACCATTTTTGGATCTATCATCAAAAATTGAACTTCACTCGGATATGAGTTATACAGCATACTCATTATAAGACTACTAATACATACAGACTTACCTGCTCCGGTAGTTCCTGCAATTAAAATATGAGGCATATCCTCAATATCCGCAACCAAACATTCTCCCTGAATATCCTTTCCAAACGCCAGCGCAAGTTTTGACTTAGTATTCTTAAAAGCGTTTGACTCCAGCACTTCTCTCAGATATACGGGCTGTCTTTTTCTATTTGGGATTTCAATTCCTACAACATCCTTTCCTGGAATTGGCGCCACAATGCGAACACTTTGTGCTTTAAGATTCAACGCTATATCATTTGCAAGCGCAACAATATTTTGCACCTTTACTCCGGGCGCAGGCTGTAATTCATAACTTGTGATAGCAGGTCCTTGATTGATCTGAGTAACCTTTGCCTCTATGCCAAAATCACGAAGTGTCTGTTCCAGTATTTCAGAGTTTGAATCCAACATGCTTGCGTCATCACTTGCCATATCAGACTCCGAAGGTAAATCCAGCAGTGTTAATGGCGGCAGTTGGAATACATCAGGCTGAACCGAAGCAACGGTTTCTTTAGAGACAGACTGCTTTTCTGAAACAGCTTTTGTTTGAACTTGTTTTAGCCCTGCGGTTCTAATCTTTCTTGTAATGTTTCTATTAATAATTAAATCCTTTTTTGAGAACTTGCCGGCAATATATGAACTGAAAGCAGAGAGAGAAAACTCTGTACATAAAAGAAAACCGGAAATAAATACTGTTACCGCTACAATATAAGCTCCGGTTTGCTCCAGATACGTTTTTAGCTGTTCTGCCAGAAAAAGCCCTAATATACCGCCTGCCTCAAACCTGTTTGCTAAAAGAAAAATCTTCAGTGAGAGCATATTGATCAGAACAAATAAAACCGCTCCTCCACATAAAAGCAAAACTATGCCAAGTATTTTTACATATATATTCTGCGGCGGTTTCTGCCTGAACCTATTAATACTTGAAATAAAGCCTATAATTGGTACAAAATAGGCCGCAAATCCCAGAGCAAGAAAAAGTCCAAACCCAATATACGCCCCGCTTATACCGATATAATTGTGTACAGGCCTATTAGGGGTCGATATATTAAATGCGATATCTGCAGAATCATAGGATTTCAGACTAATAAAGATAAGGATACTAAAGGCAAGAAGCAACAATCCAATTAAATCGTTTCTCTGTTTTTCTTTTAAAGAACTAAACAAGTTTATAGTCCCGTATGTCCGAAACCTCCGGCATTTCTGGAGGTTTGGGTCAGCTTGTCAACGTACACTAAATCAGCTCTAGCAACCTTGTTAATTATGAGCTGCGCTATCCGATCTCCGCGATGGATTAAAAAATCTTTTTTCCCAAGATTTACCAGTATAACCCCTACTTCGCCTCTGTAATCCGCATCAATCGTACCGGGGCTGTTAACAATACTTATTCCATGTTTAAGAGCAAGCCCACTTCTTGGTCTGACCTGCCCTTCATATCCCGACGGAATGGCTATTTGAACACCTGTAGGAACCAGTTTGATTTCCCCCGGCTTCAAAATCGTATCTTCCTCAACAGCAGCAGCCAGATCCATGCCGCTTGCATATTCAGTCATATATTTAGGAAGCGACAGATCCTCCGAGCCGGCGACGTGCGCTACTTCTACTTTTATCTCTTTCAAAACCAGTTCCTATTTGTCTTTTTTCTCTTCCTCTATTACTGCCTTACGGCTTAACTTGATTCTGCCCTGAGAATCTATTTCAGTTACCTTGACGGTTAGCTTGTCTCCAACCTTAACCACATCATCAATGTTTTT
>DAOVHI010000066.1 GCA_030671985.1 bacterium | reverse complement strand
TGTTGCGTTAAAAAATATGAAGGTTTCGCAAATTAAGGATGCTTTGAATAGTATCCTGCCTCAAGATATCGCTGTAATGGACGTAGAACCTGTTTCCTTGGACTTTCACCCAAGATTCGATGCTAGAGAGAGAGTATATCGCTATGTTGTATGTAATGACCATAATAAACCTGTTTTCGGACAAACAAATTTCTATAGTTACCCGTATAAATTGAATTTGCCTGGGATGTGTAAAGGATCAGAGTATCTAATTGGAAAACACAATTTTAGTTCATTCCAGTGTAAGAAAACAGATAATGATAATCCTATACGCACAATAAAAGGGATTTCAATCACTAGAAAGGATTTTAATTCGGCAAATTTTTTAAAATTAAGAAGAAAAGCGGTTATTTTTGAGATTGCAGCGAATGCGTTTTTATATAACATGGTTAGAATTATTGTTGGAACGCTGCTTGATGTAGGAAGGGGACGTATTGAACCGCAAAATGTTAAGGAGATTCTTGCCGGCAGGGATAGAAATCTTGCAAGAGAAACAGTTCCCGCCTGCGGATTGTGTCTTATTGATGTGCATTATTAACCAAGGATTAAGTATTAAATAGTTAAGGATTAAGCATGAAACATTCAAATTTTGTTCACCTTCATAATCATACTCAATATAGTCTGCTTGACGGGGCATGCCGACTGGATGACATTATATCCCTTGCCCATGAGTTCAAAATGCCGGCTTTGGCCATTACTGATCATGGAAACATGTTTGGAGCAATAGAATTTTATGATAAAGCAATGAAGCAGGGGATTAAGCCAATTATTGGATATGAAGCATATATTGCTCCGGGAAATAGGAAGGAAAGAGCGTTGCATGGAATAAAAGAAGCTGCTTTCCATCTTACACTGCTTGCTGCTGATGAAGACGGATATAAGAACCTTATAAAACTCGCAACGATTGCTTACCTTGAAGGATTTTATTATAAACCTCGCATTGATAAACAAGTTTTATCGGAGCATTCAAAAGGCATAATAGGTCTCAGTGGCTGCATGAAAGGGGAAATTTCTCATCTTATACTCAGCGACCAGTTGGATGGTGCAGAAAAGCTTATTTCCGAATATCAGGACATATTTGGGAAAGGCAATTTTTATCTGGAGTTACATAACCACGGCATTGAAGGACAATTAAAGATTAGTAGAGAACTTATATCATTCGGTAAAGCACTGAATATTCCAACAGTGGCGGCAAACGATTGCCATTACATGAGAAAACATGATGCTCTTTCACATGAGGCATTATTGTGCATTCAAACAGGCACAACAATGGATGATCCAAAGCGGATGCGTTTTTCAGTAGAGGAATTCTATTTTAAATCTCCTGATGAAATGAAACAACTCTTTAATGAAACCCCTGAAGCGATTCTTAATACAATTGAAATTGCAGAAAAATGCAATTTAGAACTTGATTTTTCCAAGAAATACCTTCCTCATTTCAATGTCCCAAAAGAAGAAAGTAACCCTCAAATCTACCTTGAGAAATTGGTCAAAGAAGGTTGTGAAAAACGATTTGGAGACGTTACTAAGGAAATAACCGACAGACTTAAATATGAACTGCGTGTTATAGGAAAAATGAATTACGCAAGTTATTTTCTTATAGTGTGGGATTTTATACGATACGCTAAAAACAAAGAGATAGCAGTTGGTCCGGGCAGAGGTTCAGCCGCAGGAAGTTTGGTTGCGTATTCTCTGGGTATTACAAATATTGACCCTCTTAAATATGGATTAATATTTGAGAGATTCTTAAATCCGGATCGTGTAAGCCTTCCGGATATAGACATAGATTTTTGTTATGAAAAACGTGGAGAAGTAATAGATTATGTCGTAGAAAAATATGGGAGAGAAAATGTAGCGCAGATTGCAACGTTTGGAACAATGGCAGCTAAAGCAGTTATAAGAGATGTTGGCAGAGTTTTAAATATGCCTTATGCAGAGGTAGATAAAATTGCGAAAATGATTCCTCTTGGACCTAATATTTCGCTAAAGAGCGCTATAGAGACACAAAAGGAGCTGTCAAAGCTGATAGAAGAGAATGAACAGGTAAAGGCATTAATGGATATTGCTAAGTCTCTGGAAGGACTGGCAAGACACGTTTCAACTCATGCCGCAGGAGTTGTTATTTCAGAAGGGTCTCTTACCGATTTTACGCCATTATTCAAGAGCAATAAGGCAGACATAAGCACTCAATACGGCATGAACTCACTGGAAAAAATAGGTCTATTGAAAATAGATTTTCTTGGACTTAAAACATTGACTGTTATTCAGGACACCGTTGCTCTTATAGAACAGCATCATGACAAAAAAATTGAAATTGACAAATTGCCCTTAGATGATAAAAACACTTTTTCGTCACTGATTTCTGAAGGAAAAACTATAGGCGTGTTCCAATTGGAAAGCTCCGGAATGCGTGACCTTTCAAGAAAATTGAGACCTGAATCTTTTAATGATCTAATTCCTCTTGTTTCTTTATTCAGACCTGGGCCAATGCAGGGAGGAGCGTTAGACACTTTTGTGAAGAGAAGACATAGTAAAGATCCTATAAAATATGATCATCCTATTTTGGAACCCATATTAAAGGAAACGTACGGAGTTATACTTTATCAGGAACAGGTAATAAAAATAGCAAACGAGTTTGCCGGTTTTTCTATGAGTGAAGCGGACACACTGCGCAGGATTATGGGTAAAAAGGGGATAATGGATGATAAACAAAGAAATGCGTTTATCTCAGGATCTATTAAAAAAGGGGTAAAAGAACCAATTGCGTCTAAAATCTTTGATTTAATAGCATATTTTGCAGGGTATGGATTTAACAAATCTCATAGTGCTGCATACGCAATGATTGCTTTCCAAACGGCATATTTTAAGGCGAATTATCCCGTTGCTTTCATGATAGCTCTCTTGAACAGTGAATTACGAAACACGGACAAGATCGTATTGTATATAAATGAGTGCAAAGATATGGGTATTGAGGTATTACAGCCTGATATTAATAAAAGCTACGCCAAATTTACAATGGAAGGGAAGAATATTCGTTTTGGTTTGTCAGCAATAAAAAACGTTGGCGAAGCAGCTATCAATTCTATTGCTAAAGTAAGAGAGGCGCACGGCGATTTTAAATCTCTGTATGATTTTTGTGAACGTGTTGACCTGCGCACAGCAAACAGAAGAGTAATAGAAAGTTTAATCAAGGCCGGTACGTTTAATTTTGGCAGACTAAGAGCTCAGCTTATGCATACATTGGATCATGCAATTGAAGTCGCACAACAAATACAAAAAGATACCCAAAGAGGACAGACTCTCTTTTTTGATGTATTTGAATCACAAAAGGAATTTCGTGAAAGTGTTTATAAGTTTGCGAATGTAGAGGAGTGGACGGAAAATAAGCTGCTTGCATACGAAAAAGAAGTACTGGGCTTCTATGTTAGCGGACACCCGTTAGCAAAGCATGAAGATACCCTTAAATCCTTCACAACAGCGTCAAATGCACTTGTTTCAGGGCATCAGGATGGTGATGAGATTTATATAGGCGGCATAATAAATATATTGAAGAGGATTCTCACCAGAAAGGATAAAAAACGTATGTGCACGTTCACTCTGGAAGATATGCAGGGAACGATAAGTGTTCTGGTTTATCCTGCTGTATTTAAGAAATTTGATAATCTTATTGAAGTAGATAAATTGTTACTTATAAAAGGAAGGCTTGATCTCAGAGAGGACCAGCCAAAAGTAATTGCATCAAATATCATCCCACTTTCAGAAACAGAGGAAAAGCTGACAAAGGCTATACATCTCAGGCTCATAAGTACAGGACTTGATGAGCAAATGCTTCAAAAATTAAAGGATTTATTAATTAAATATCCTGGAAAGTCTATTGTTTATTTGCATGTAGCAATCCCTCAATCAGGAGAGATAACTATGTTGGCGGATTCAAAAATCCATGTATCTCCAAAAAAAGGCTTACTTGTCAAATTGCGGCATCTTATTGGACAAGAGGCAGTTAGGCTAAGTTTATAGCGCCATTGCCCTCAAAAATCCATTTTTAATTGGAATCTGGATGTAAACCATACGCAAACCGCAAAAAACATCTTTTTCGTCTTTTTTTCGCCGACATTTAACGTCGCATAAGATATCTTATGTAAACTAATGGAAATATATTTAAAGAAGGTGGCTTTTGTTCGCGCTGCAAAATAATAACATAATGCAATGTTTTAACTCAAAATACATAACATGCCTAATTTCAATATGTTAGATGCTGGGAACTATCTTGTTATTCCATAATTAAAATCTCTCTCTGTCTTTTTTTTAGCAAGAATATACTAATTTAAAAATGAAATTATGAACAGATCGTAAAAATAAGAACTAAATAGAGCTGGCATAAAAAAATTATAACAAGAATTCCTATTTGTGCATTTTCCCTACTATTAGACTTAATGGACTGTTTTTAAGAATTGAAATTTCATAGAGTGTTTTTAGCAGAATTCGTCTTAAATAGGTGCGTTTGTATGCCTGACATGTATTTTTTGTCCTAGACGGCCTGTATCTCGGCTTATTAGAGTGAAAAATCTTCCCCAAAGTATGACTTACGAGCGCCTTTGTGTGATAATATCTCTTTGGGAGTTCCTGCAGTGAGGATTTGACCGTCATGAATGATATAAGCATGATCTGTAATGTTTAATGTTTCTCTGACACTGTGATCTGTAATAAGCACGCCATAGCCCTTTTTCTTTAAATCTCTGAGAATGTCCTGTATATCACACACAGCTATTGGATCTATTCCTGTAAATGGTTCATCAAGCAAAAGAATAGATGGACGGGTTACTAAGGCTCTTGCTATTTCTACTCTTCTTTTTTCCCCTCCTGACAGTGTATAAGCTTTGCGATTTTTAAGATGAGAAATATTAAGCTCACTAAGTAACTCAATTAATCTTTCTTCACGCTCCTCTTTTGTCAAAGGAAGTGTTTCTAATATTGCAAAAATGTTATCCCTAACAGTAAGTTTTCTGAAGATTGAAGGCTCCTGAGATAGATATCCAAGTCCTTTTCTTGCGCGTTCTGACATGGGACAGGATGTTATATCTTCGTCACTAAAAAAGGTTTTACCTCCATCCGGTTTTATAAGACCAGCAATCATATAAAAAGTAGTTGTTTTTCCTGCGCCATTCGGTCCAAGCAATCCAACAATTTCCCCGGTGCAAATTCGGATACTTAGATTATTTACCACCCTCTTGCGAGAGTAGTCTTTAATGAGATCTTTAGTCTGTAATATTTTCATCTTTACCTTTCTTCTTGGAAGATTCAACAGAACCCTGAACGTCTTTGTCTATAACCATAGTGTCTTTTTTTAGATCAAAGGTAATTCTCCCTCCTGTAAAACGGGTTCCCTTCTGCCACACTTCAGGATTATCGGTAAGTATGAGAACATCCTTTTTCTTATGGAATACTGCTTTACCCGATTTTGTCCTTCTCTCGGGAGCTGTAATTTTGACATTCCCTATGGCAATGACTTTTTCAATATCCTCCTGATTTTCACCTTTCTCTGAGGCAGCTAAAAAAACCTCGATTTTATCTGCTTCTACCCTGCCGTCTTCATCAACAAGCAATGCATTCCCTATAAAAACAGCCACATTCTTGCTCCAATTCATTTCCATTCTGTCACTGGTTATTCTTGTTGTTTTCTGCATTTCACTGTTTTCAGCGGCTTGAATAGAGAATGAAGCTCCGCATATAACGTAAATGAGAGATATAAGAGTAAATATTTTTAAACTAAATTTTAGAGAATTATTAATTTTCAATTTCCAATCAATTACTGATTTCGGAATTTTCAAGTACTTATCCGTCTTATTCACCACTTGCCATTGCGAACGAAGTAAAGCAATCTCGTTTTTTAAGATTGCCACGTCGCTTACACTTCTCGCAATGACACCCTTGAATTCTTTTAGCACTTTTTGTTCTGGTTTTGCATTTGTCTACTTTAACACAAGAAGTACTATTTTCCTTTTAATCCCCATCATAACGCCATAAGCTACCAGCATATAACTTTCCATTGTGAATAGTCATTGGCCGTTTTCTATGCGTACCACACAAACTGTAGCCATCATTCACCCATGCGTCTTCTCCTTCGGAACATTCATAACACCATGCTCCATAATAATCTATAGCATGTAACTTTCCATTATATTCTATTAAGCTCTGTATCCTTCCAGGAGAACCGCCTTCACCAGTCAAGCATGTCCATTCATCATTAGGTCTAGGTAGCCCGTTCCATCGCCATACCCCTGTGCTTCCAATATGTAAGTTTCCCTCATGGAAAATTGCAGTATTGTCATTATAAGAATCTCTGCCAAGAAAAGATACCATTACCCAATTTTCTCCATTATATAAATACAAATATGTATAATCCCACCCGTATATTGCGTACAATTGACCATTATGCTCAAATAAATCTCTAAACCAATACCAATTACAAGGTTGCCAATTACTACCGCCTTGGTAACGCCATACATAGCCCCAAAGAGCATACAAATTTCCGCCTGCTACTACCAATCGCCTAATTGTACTATGAAAAAATCCAACCTCTGTCCAAGTAGAGCCGTTATAACAATATACTTTTGATTTAGCACCAGAGGAGTAAAAATTTAAAAAGCCATATAGATAATTCCCATATACCTGCATGTCACAAATTGCCATTTCACTAATCTTCACCCAATTATCGTCAAAATAATATACACCATTGTCCGTGCTAGCATATAACTTCCCATCATATGACATTAAGGAGTTTACTGTACCTGGACTTCCTATCCATTGCCAAATTCCTCCTACCCTTACCTTAACTGTCTTTACCAGTGATTTTAATTCTGCCGGGTTTTCTACAAAAACCTTTATCTCATATACTCCCGGTTCCGGATTCTCAGACCCAAATCCAACCTCATATCTGAACCCTGCTGGCGCTGGAGTCTGTTCTGCGTATGGTTTAAGCAAACTAGTCTTTGGAGTATTCTCCCATACAGAAGTTGTCTCTCCTTCTCTATATACCTTAATATCTACTTCTGTCGTTGCAGGAAGATATTCATCGCTAACCTTTCCCTCTATATAAGTATGTCCGTATTTATCCAAATCCAGCGGAAAAGATTCTGAGTCTTCACTTATTATATGTTGTGTCCAGTTTGTGTCTTCCTCTCCCCACTCACTTTCAGGAAGCGTTGAGAGATTCTTGTCTTTAGTTTCGTCTTCATCTTTGATTGATTCCAGAACTCGGACTAAATCAAGAACAGGTTCTGTGTCATCAAGAAATTGAAGAAGTTCTTCCGCATTATTCTGAGCAACTTTCTCAGTTTCTTTATCATGAGATGCCCAGATCATACTAAAATTTTCATTAGATATCGGAGGCAATACTCCCGTTCCTTCCTGACTATCAAAAGATACTACACCATCTCCGCTATTCCACCTAATAAATCCAACAATCATATAG
>DAOVHI010000098.1 GCA_030671985.1 bacterium | reverse complement strand
TTGCCGCCTTTTATTTTGATGGGATTGTTGTATGCCTATAGGTCAAGGATTAAACTGGCGTTAAGCATATTTGTTTTAATTGTATTAACTATGGGATTAGTTCTTGCTCCATGGATTATAAGAAACTATATTGTTTTTGAGAAATTCGTTCCTGTCACTACCGAAGCAGGAAGAGTTTTTTATAGCGGAGCTAATCCGATGAACAAAACAGGTGGGTGCATTAGGCATGTTGATTTTATAGAGCCGGAAGAGACGGGAAATATGGGAGAAGTTAAAGCATCGCAATACATGTTTAAGAAAGGAATGGAATTTATAAGACACAACCCTATAATTTTTTTTAAGATGAGCACTAAAAAACTGGGAAGATTGTGGAGAGTTTTCCCTTATCGCACATCCGGGTTCATCGGCATAAAATATAAATTAATAAGCATATTTTCTTATGGATTGATTCTTCCGTTTTTTATTTTAGGTCTGTTTTTAAGTCTTAAGAACTGGAAACTTGTTTTGCCTTTGTATTGTCTTATAGCGTATACCAGTATTTTTTGCATGGTATTTTACGGTACTATGAGATTCAGACTGCCGGTAATGCCAGCTGTTATTGTGCTAGGCTCTGTGGGAATAGATAGATTATTATGGAAAAAGTAAAGGTTCTTCACATAATTACCCGTCTGATTCTAGGTGGAGCACAGGAAAATACACTGTATACGGTAGAAGGATTGATGAAGGATCCTGCCTATGACGTTACGCTGGTTTCCGGCCCTACCACAGGTCCTGAAGGAAGCCTCGTAAGCAAGGCAAAAGAATTCGGAGTAAATTTAATAACCATTAACGGACTGACAAGAAATATAAATCCCTTCAGAGACATGGGGGCTTTTTTATCTCTGTATAAATTAATAAAGAAAAATGATTTTGATATAGTACACACACATTCCTCGAAAGCTGGGATCATTGGGAGGCTCGCAGCAAAGCGGGCAGGGTGCGGGGTAATTATACACACAATACACGGTTTGCCGTTTCACCCGTATCAGAACGGTTTTCTAAACTTTCTTTATATTCGCCTTGAGAGATTAGCCGCAAAATTCACAGATAAGATAATTACAGTCTGTGATAATATGGCTCATAAAGCGCGAGCTGTAGGTATAAAACCTGTTTATGGATATGCAACGGTTTATAGCGGCATGGATTTGGATAAGTTCATTAATGAGAGAACAAGTTGTCATCAAGCAAAAAGAAACGTCGGTTTTCCTGCTGACGCTAAGGTTGTGGGTAAAGTAGCAAGGCTTTTCCCATTAAAGGGTTACGAATATTTTATCAGCGCGGCGAAATATATTTCAGAATGTGTGCAGAATGTATATTTTTTAATTGTAGGAGACGGAGTTTTAAGAGAAGAACTGGAACACAGAGTTAGACAAATGGGATTAAAAGATAGATTTATTTTTGCCGGACTTGTTCCTCAAAATGACGTGCCAAAGTTTATTGCTGCAATGGATGTAGTTGTACATACTTCGCTAAGAGAAGGGCTGGCAAGAGTCATTCCGCAGGCAATGGCAATGTCCAAACCTGTGGTGAGCTTTGATATTGACGGAGCTAGGGAATTGGTGCATAAGGGCTGCACAGGTTATCTTGCTAATCCTAAAGATATTAAGGAATTATCAGAGAGAGTAATAGATTTGCTGAACGATGCAGAAGAAGCGGAGAAGATGGGCATAAACGGCAGAAAACTTATTGATCCTGCGTTTCGCACAGAAACAATGATTGATAAAATAAAAGAAATATACGATAATCTAATTAAATTAAAAATTAACTAAATAATGTGGTATATAATCTATCTTTGCTGTTTTGCGCTATCCTTCCTTTTAAGTCTTATTCTCGTTCCTATTGCTCGAAGATTCGCGATAAGACATAACATACTTGATAAGCCGGATGATAGGAGGATACACATAAAACCTAAACCATTATTCGGTGGAGTAGCAATATGCACGGCCTTTATAGCAACAATACTTATCAATTTGTTGATACTCTTCTGTTGTTCCGAGATTTCTTCTCTGAATTACTTAATACCCGGTTTTTTACTTAATGAAATTATTTTAATAAAGGCCGTATTACCCAAACTGGTTGTTATTTTGTTCTGTGGATTACTTATACTTGGGTTAGGGCTTGTGGACGACATTCACAAATTATCCGCAAAGACAAAACTAATGGCGCAGATAATGGTCACATTACTGCTTATTAGTTTTGGTATAAGAATAACGCTTTTCATAGAGAATAATTTCATTAGCAGTGTTATTACACTTGTATGGATAGTTGGGATTACAAATGCATTTAACTTGCTGGATAATATGGATGGACTCTCAGCAGGTGTGGCATTTATTGCATCTATGATATTTTTCGCGATAACAGCATTACAAGGTCAGATTTTCACTGCGACAATACTTTTGGTTTTTGCCGGAAGCATACTGGGTTTTTTACGTTATAATAGATATCCTGCCAAGATATTTATGGGCGATGCGGGCAGTATGTTTATAGGCTATACTCTAGCTGTATTAACGGTTGTAAGTTCCTATTATACAAAGGGCAGTCCTACATTCTTTCCAGTAATTATGCCCGTTTTAATACTTGGGGTGCCGATCTTTGATACGATCTCCGTATTGGCTGTAAGGATTAAGAATAAAAAAGCTCTTTCGCAAGGAGACATGAATCACTTTTCACACAGACTTGTTAAGTTGGGAATGACACAGAAACAAGCAGTGTGGTTCATTTATCTGGTTACCTTCTGTGTAGGGATTAATGCTTTACTGCTTTGTTTTGTTAATATGTGGGTATCAATTGCAATATTAATTCAGGCTGTATGTATATTCGCAATTATTGTGATTTTAGAGGGGATAGCAAAGAGAAACAATGATAAGAAAAGCTAAAATAACCGATGTAAAACAAATTTATAATCTGATTATAGAATCCGCGAACAAGGAAGAGATGCTTCCTCGTTCTCTAAGTGAATTATATGATAACTTAAGGGATTTCTTTGTGTTTGAGGAATCAGGAAAGATTTCAGGATGCTGCGCTCTTCATGTTATGTGGGAAGAACTTGGTGAGATACGGTCTCTTGCGGTGAAATCCGAAGAACAAGGTAAGGGAGTGGGGGGCAGGCTGGTAAAAGCATGTATTGAGGAGATGAGTAATATAGGACTAAGTAAAGTATTTGCGCTTACTTATAAACCTGAATTTTTTGAGAAAAAGGGATTTTTTAAAATTGACAAGGCGGAACTTCCTCACAAAGTCTGGGCTGATTGCGTTAAATGTCCAAAATTTCCTGATTGCGGAGAGGTTCCTGTTATGTATGATAGAGAAAAACAAGTTTGAAAAACTCGTAGCAGAAGCCATCGACGGATTGCCTGAAAAGTTTCAGCGCAAGATGAATAACATTAATATAGCAGTGGAAGACAGACCGTCTAGGGAGATTCTCAGAAAACAGGGGATAAAGAGTCCTATGAATCTTCTCGGATTATATCAGGGAGTTCCCTTAAAGAAGAGGGGAGTGTATTATTCAAACGTTCTTCCGGATATGATAACTATTTATAAAGAGCCTATTGAAATGTTATGCAGAAATGAAAATTCAGTAAAAGAAAGAGTTCGGGAAGTAGTGATGCACGAGCTTGGACATCATTTTGGAATGACTGAAGAAGAACTGGCGTGAACAATAAAATATTCACAAAAAAAGGAGGTGGCAAATGACAATTGATATATTACGTGAAGCATTGGGATGGTGTGCTGTAATTAATATAGGATTATTGCTGTTGTGGTTTTTGTTTTTCGCATTTGCTCATAATTTGATTTATCGCAAGCATAGCAAGTGGTTCAAAATTCCGGTAGAAACGTTCAATACAATTCATTATGCCGGCATAGCTTTTTATAAAATAGCTATACTGGTTTTTAATGTTATTCCGTATTTTGTGTTACGAATTGTTGGATGAAATTATTTTTTTATGTTGGGCTTAGATATGATACAATTCACTCATGATTACGGATATTGATAAAAAAACTATACGGGAAACGTCTGAGAAGTACCACGTAAAGCGTGTATTCCTTTTTGGGTCAAGTCTTGCCCAAGAAAAAGAAAGCAGAGATATTGATATAGCTGTTGAAGGAATTGCTCCGCAAGAATTTTATAGATATTACGGAGATCTTCTATTTGCTTTATCAAAGTCCGTAGATGTTGTTGACCTTTCCGGCACATCAAAGTTTCTACGATTGATTAAAAAGGAAGGGATTATCATCTATGGCTGATTACAAGATGCGTATAGAAGCGGAATATGAGGCCATAGAGAAAACCATTTCATCTTTACCTAAAGGATTGCTTTCCCAGCTTTCTGAGCTGGAACTAGCTGGTGTTGCAGCACTTCTTCATAATTTTTACAATGGTATTGAAAATATTCTCAAACAAATATTTCTTAAAAAAGATTTTGAAATTCCTCATGGCGATTCTTGGCATCGTGATTTTCTCATTAACGCTATCGATAAGAATGTAATTTCTAAATCGTTAGCCAATGAACTTAAACGCTTTCTTGCCTTTCGTCATTTCTTCAGTCACGCTTATGCACTAGAACTTTATCCTGAGAGAATAGAACCATTAGTTGCAGATGCCTCTAATGTGTTCGAAAAATTCAAATCAGAAATCGGGAAATTAATATTTTAACGTGTCTGTCGGAAGCATTGCAGAGATTTAATTCATTAAACCAACTGGTTGGATAAATCAGTCCACAAATACAGATTTTATCTATTTTTATTGAGGTTTTAAGCAACTTTAAGTATAGTGGCGTAGGTAAACAGTATAACGTTCGATGATTAGTGTTATATTTATGAAAAGATTTATTGAAAAACATAAAAACAAATTTCTGCTAATTTTTGCAATTTTCGATCTATTTTTATTTGTAAGGTGGTGGCGAACCATCTTGATTCCATTTTCTTATGGTTGGGATCAGTCTGTATTTATTGGAATAATAACGATATTAAACAGTCTCGTTGTTTTATCTTTTGCCGTTTCTGTATACAGCTTGTTTTTAAGAAGAAAGTGGTGTTTTTTATTTTATTATATTCAATTTCTATTTCGCATTAGCTTCTGCTATTTATCATTAGGATTTTTAACTATCTGCGCTTTCCAAAATCAGAATTTGTATTTTGTTATAATGATTATTGCTATGTTGGCTGAATTTATTAGGCTATTTGTTACTGTGATTATAAACAAATCAATAAAAAATATAACAGGATATAAAACTGTGCTTTGCTCCGTTTTAGACTGATTATTTTGGGTGTTATGAATAAATTGAACAGAACTCTTTTGCTGACAGCGGTGTTGATATTTGCATGGATTTTTCAATCATATGCTGCTGATTTGCAGATGTTCTCCAATG
>DAOVHI010000111.1 GCA_030671985.1 bacterium | reverse complement strand
TTGCTCCCATGTGCTCCTCAGGCGCTTTTATTAATTTCAAAAATTCAAAACCAAAGATAAAAGCTCAAAAGGCATGGCTGAACGGCGTTAATGCATATGCAGGACTTGCTGCTAGCGACGTTTATCTCGGAGCAACAGAACTTCCCGACGAAGATTTATTAAATAAGGTATTTCCGGGTAGCTTCAAATATGGAGGCGGTCATGTAATAGAGGATTTAGTTGCAGGCAAGCATATAAAACTTAAAGCAATATCTTATGGAACGGATTGTTATCCAAATAAAGAGACTGAAACCGTAATAGATATAAAAAGTGTAAACCATGCCATTCTAACAAACCCAAGAAACGCGTATCAAAATTACAATGTTGCGATAAATAAATGTTCTAGCAGAAACATATATACCTACATGGGGATACTAAAGCCGAATATCGGGAATGCGAATTACTGCAGTGCCGGACAGCTTAGTCCTTTGCTGAATGATCCATTTTACAAGACTATTGGCATAGGAACAAAAATATTTCTTGGCGGAGGAGAAGGATTTGTCTATTGGGAAGGAACCCAGCATAATCCGTGTGTTAAAAGAGGTCCAAATGGCGTGGTAAGAGTTCCTGCAGGAACTCTTGCCGTGACTGGGGATTTAAAACAAATGTCTCAAGAGTGGCTGAGGGGCACAAGCATTACAGGATATGGAGCAACCCTAACTGTTGGCATAGGTATTCCGATTCCGATTTTGAGCGAGGACATAGTTAAGTACACAGCTGTAAAAGATGAAGATATTTATACCCAAATCGTGGACTATAGCAAAGACTATCCTAACGGAGTTAACAAGAGCTACGGAGAGGTCAATTATAAGCAGTTAAGAAGCGGATGTATAGAGATCGAAGGAAAACAAGTTCCCACAGGCGCGTTGTCAAGCTATAAGAAGGCAAGGGAAATAGCGAAAATCCTAAAAGATAAGATTAAAAAAGGAAGATTTGAGCTGGCAAAACCAGTTAAATCTCTTTCTTCAGGAGAATAAGGATGATTAAAAAAAGGGTTGTTTTAACTTTTCCGCATGAAGTGGTTAGCCAGCCGGTAGTATATCATCTTGTCAAGGATCACAACTTAATGATAAACATACTCAGAGCCAGAGTTACCCCGCAGGAACGTGGAAGATTAGTGGTAGAAATAAGTGGCGGGAGAAAAGAGCTGGAAGCCGGCATTAAATATCTGGCTGAATTAAATATAGATATTAAGTCTCTTGCGCGTGATATTAAATGGCACGAAAATAGGTGCATTCATTGCACTGTTTGTATACCACACTGCCCGACAGATGCTATATCATTAAACAAAGATACAATGGAAGTATCATTTGACAAGCAAAAATGTATAGCATGTGAACTTTGTATTCCCGCTTGCCCATATCAAGCAATTGAAATAGTAATTTAGCTTATGCATTTAGAAAAGATAGAAACTCCTAAAGACTTAAAGAAGCTGGATATTAAAACACTTCCCTTGCTTGCGTCTGAGGTAAGAGAATTGATAATAAAGACCGTTTCGCAAACGGGCGGGCATCTTGCTTCAAATCTTGGTGTTATTGAACTCACAATAGCTCTGCACTATGTCTTTAATTGTCCTGACGATAAGATAGTCTGGGATGTCGGACATCAGGCGTATACGCATAAAATTATTACTGGAAGAAGCAACCTGTTTCACACGCTTCGTCAATTTGGAGGAATGAGCGGATTTACAAAAATAAAAGAGAGTGAATATGACGCTTTTGGCGCAGGACATGGAAGCACGTCTATCTCGGCCGCTCTTGGTATGGCATGCGCGCAAAAATTAACAAGCAATAAAAACAAGCTCATAGCTGTGATCGGAGACGGAGCGCTTACCGGAGGCATGGCATTTGAGGCTCTAAACCATGCCGGGCACATAAAAAAAAATCTAATTGTAATTTTGAATAGTAATGAGATGAGTATATCTCAGAATGTTGGAGCGTGGTCTCAGTATCTGAATAGAATTACAACCAATCCGATATACAATAGGATTAGAGGCGATCTGGAACTGGTTCTAAAAAGAGTTCCAAGGTTTGGAAGCGTATTGGTTGACAACGCAAGGAAATTGGAAAAAAGTCTTAAACTGCTTCTTACGCCCGGAATATTATTTGACGAATTGGGTTTTCGCTATATTGGCCCAATTGATGGACACAATATTCCATTGCTTATAGAAACACTCGATAATATCAAAACCTTTAAAAGCCCGGTGTTAGTACATGTATTAACAAAAAAAGGGAAAGGATATAAGTTTGCAGAGGAGAATCCTACAAGATTTCATAGCGCAAAACCGTTTGATATAGAAACAGGTATATGGAAAATCAAGGATGCAGATAAGAAACGTAAAACATATACGAATATATTCGGCAGCACACTGGTAAAATTAGCGCAAAAAGACAAAAAAATAGTTGCAATAACTGCCGCTATGCCGGACGGAACAGGACTTGGAGAATTTGCTCAAAAGTTTCCGGACAGATTCTTTGATGTTGGTATGGCAGAACAGCATGCAGTTACATTTGCGGCGGGCTTAGCTTTAAAGGGGTTAAAACCTGTTGTTGCTGTCTATTCAACATTTCTTCAGCGCGCATATGATCAGATATTGCACGATGTGTGTCTGCAAAAACTGCCTGTAATTTTTGCGATTGACAGAGCAGGTATAGTAGAAGGAGACGGACCGACACATAACGGAGTTTTTGACTTTTCATATCTTTCAATGATCCCAAATATGACGATTATGGCTCCAAAGGACGGGGACGAATTCACAAGCATGCTTTCTAAGGCAGTGGAATACAATCAGCCTATTTCTATAAGATATCCAAAAGATTATGCTGTGAAATCCGGTTACAAGGAACCAAGTTCCAAGATTGAAATTGGAAAAGGAGAAATACTTAGACGAGGTGATGATATTGCGATATTAGCAATAGGAACAATGGTCTATCCTGCTTTAGAGGCAGCGGAAATATTGGAGAAAAATAACATAAATACTTCTGTCGTAAATATGAGATTTGTTAAGCCGTTGGATACTGGACTAATTAAAAAAATCGCGTCTCGGACAAAGAAAATCGTAACAGTTGAAGAAAATGTTATTTCCGGTGGATTTGGTATGAGTGTTGCAAACGTAGAGATGCAAAATTTTGCGTCTCTACATATTGGATTACCTGACAAATTTATTGAACAGGGACCGCGGCACCTCCTGTTAAAAAAGCATAAAATGGATGGTGCCGGTATTGCAAAAACTATTCTGAAGTGGGTTTAAATGACGTGAATCATTTTGAACTGGTTTCCGACTTTTCCCCAAAAGGTGACCAACCAAAGGCAATTAAACAGCTTGTGGATGGAATTGAAACCGACAAAAAACATCAGACGCTTCTTGGGGTTACCGGTTCAGGCAAGACCTTTGTGCTGGCAAATGTTATCCGCAATATAAATAAACCTACACTTGTTATTTCTCATAACAAAACTCTGGCGGCTCAATTATATGGTGAATTCAAAATGTTTTTCCCCAATAATGCAGTTGAGTACTTTGTCAGTTATTATGATTATTACCAGCCTGAAGCATATATTCCACAGACGGACACATATATAGAAAAAGACTCCTCAATCAATGACGACCTGGACAGACTAAGACTTGCGGCTACAAGCTCACTGCTTTCACGCAAAGATGTGATTATAGTTGCCAGCGTATCCTGTATATATGGACTTGGCTCTCCTGATGAATGGAAGGATTTGCTGTTAATGTTTCAGAAAGATGATGAATTTAAGCGGGAATATATCCTGAGAAAACTTGTTGATATTCAATATGAACGTAATGATATTGACTTTCATCGCGGCACATTCAGAGTAAAAGGCGATACCATAGAAATCTTTCCTTCATACGAAGAAATCCCCGTGAGGATAGAACTCTTTGGAGACAGAATAGATAGAATCTCCAAAATTGATTACATAACAGGTAAAGTGTTAACAGTCCTTGATAAAATTGCGATATATCCTGCAAAGCATTTTGTTGCGACGTCTGATCGCATTAAAATTGCAGAAAAATCCACAAAAGTGGAACTGAAACAGAGGTTAGCAGAATTGCAAAATCAAGGAAAACAGGTTGAAGCGCAGCGCTTAGAGACAAAAACAAAATATGATCTGGAAATGCTTAATGAGATCGGGTACTGCGCGGGAATTGAGAACTATTCAAAACATCTAAGCGGAAGAGAATCGGGAGAAAGGCCTTATACTCTCATTGATTACTTTGGTAAGGATTTTTTAACGATTATTGACGAGTCTCATGTTTCTGTTCCGCAAATACGCGGCATGTATAACGGAGATAGATCTAGAAAACAGATCCTTGTTGATTTTGGTTTTAGATTACCCTCTGCTCTGGATAACAGACCTTTAAACTTTGTGGAATTTAACAAAACGATAAATCAAGTAATATTTGTCTCTGCAACACCTGCTGAGTACGAGCTTGAATTGTCCCGAACATGTTCGGGAGGTCAGGTTATCGAGCTTATTATACGTCCAACAGGTCTAATCGACC
>DAOVHI010000083.1 GCA_030671985.1 bacterium | reverse complement strand
GTTTTTGCTCTGTAATGGCCTTTTATATCTTATCAAGATTCCGTCAGCCCATAGTCCCATTTTTAATATTATTCACAGGATTTTTTATTGACTGGTTGTGGAGAAAAGTCAAAGACAAAAATTTCAGGCAACTTGTTTTCTCTCTTTTATGTGTTGGCTTTTTATCTTTTGCAATGTGGCCAAATCCAAAGTGGTTCATATTGCCGCAGGACTATTACAATATGGGTCTCTCCTATGCCATGGGCGAAAAATACAATAATGCAATCATGCAGTTTGATGATGCGATAAAACTAAGAACAAATTATATTAAGCCTATTTATATGAAAGGATTTTGTCTTCTCCGACAGAATAAACCAAGATTGGCTGTAAGAGAATTTGAAGAAGTGCTGAGACTCAATCCATATTATGCAAAAGCATTAAAAAGTGCAGCAGTAGCCTATAGCTTGTATTTAAAAGATAAGCCAAAAGCGCTTTACTATCTTAACCGATATCTCAAAATACATCCTGATGATATGGATATGTTAAAGATAAGACAAAAACTCAGGGGCAACTAATTCTTTTTTTTTAACACAAATTAGAGTAATATTCAGCTGGATAATATGAAGGAATTAATCGATGAAAAACAAATTCATGGATGAGAATTTTTTATTACAGACAAAGACCGCCCAAACCCTTTTTCACGAGCATTCTAAAAATATGCCGATCTTTGACTATCACTGTCATTTGCCGGTGCAGGATATTGCCGAGAATAAGCAATTTAAGAATCTCAGCGAAGTATGGCTTGGCGGAGATCATTATAAATGGCGGGCTATGAGGTCAAATGGTATTGACGAACGTTTTTGCACGGGCGATGCGAATGACTATGAAAAATTTGAAGCGTGGGCTAAAACAGTTCCTTTTTTAATACGTAATCCACTGTACCATTGGGCGTTGCTGGAATTGAACCGTTATTTTGGAATAAAGGAGCTTCTAAACCCGTCTACAGCGCGTGGAATTTATGAAGAATGCAGCGATATGCTTCATAAGGAGCAATTTAGAGCTCGCGGACTTATGCAGAAGATGAATGTTAAGGCAATATGCACAACCGATGACCCGATAGATAATCTTGTGTATCATGAACAAATTAAAAACGACAACAGTTTCAGCATTAAGGTACTGCCTACATTTCGTCCCGACAAAGCTATGGCTGTTGAAAATATTAAGAAATTTAATGAATGGGTCGATACGCTGGAAAAAGTAAGCAACGTTAGTGTTAATGATTACATCGGATTTTTGAATGCAATTAGAAAACGGCATGATTTTTTCCATCACATGGGCTGCCGTATTTCCGATCATGGCATTGAGACGGCTTATGCGGAGGATTATACAAAGAGTGAAATAAAAATCATATTTAATAAAGCCCGCTCTAAAAAAGAGCTTTCTTTAGAAGAAGTTTTAAAATTTAAGTCTGCAATGATGGTTGAATTCGGCATCATGGATTACGAGAAAAATTGGGTTCAGCAGCTTCATCTTGGAGCTATGAGAAACAACAATACTCTTATGTTCAGAAGGTTGGGTGCGGATATAGGATTTGATTCTATTGGCGACTTTGAGATTGCCGGATCTCTATCAAAATTTCTTGACAAATTACACCTTATGGGCAAGCTGCCAAAGACAATTCTTTATAACCTAAATCCAAGAGATAACGAGATTTTAGCTACAATGGCTGGTAATTTTCAGGATTCTTCAATTCCCGGCAAGATACAATTTGGATCGGCATGGTGGTTTCTTGACCACAAAGACGGTATGGAAAAACAAATAAATGCTTTATCCTGCACAGGTCTTTTGAGCCGCTTTGTTGGCATGCTTACCGATTCACGCAGTTTTCTTTCATATCCAAGACACGAATATTTTAGAAGGATTCTATGTAATATTATTGCGCAGGACGTTGAAAACGGAGAATTGCCAAACAATATAGAATTCCTAGGCCATATTATTGAGGATATTTCTTTTAACAATGCGGTTAAATATACAGGGATTGAAATTGAAAAATAAATATAAATTACAATCCTGACTTTCTATAAACATCTACAAATTTAGCTGGCGAAACAACTTTTATTTTTTGACAGGATTCAACAGGATAGTGTATTAAATTTCCTGTGATTAAGTAGCTGGCTTTTTCTGCAAGCGCAACTTCCAAAAACGGCTCATCATCTGCGTCCGGTAATTTTTTAGGAAGCGGTTTTGATACAGTTATGTATCCGCAAACTTTTATCTGGTCGATTAAAGCATCAATATGCTCAGGATCAAACTTGAATTTTTGGCGGAGTAATACACTTCTGTATTCAGAAATAATTCGCGCATCGTAACAGAGTTTTAAAACTCCAGAGGATACCATGCGAACGATTTCCCCCGGAGCATTATACGGAGAAAGAAGACCTGAGACGATTACGTTAGTGTCTAAAACTATTTTCATTTAGAACGTTTCTTTCGTTCTACTTTAATTTCGGCGTTTATATCTTCAAGACTCATTTGATCTCTTTCCATTTCGACAGATCGTTGTTGCAGTGAAGCAACTGCTCTAATTGCGCGGGCCTGACGAAATGCAGCTAGAGACTCTTCCAGAGAGCCTTCTGATGCAGCAGACAGAATAGCAATTGGTTTTCCATTTGAAGTAATTATTATTTCTTTTTCGTTTGACAGTCTTCGCCAAACCTGAGCAGATTTTCCACGCAAATCTCTTACAGTAACGAACTGCATATATGCCTCCCTTTCGTATTTAACTGTAGTGTACACAATTGTCACGCAATTGTCAACCACAACAAATTCTTTCTTTTTTGTCTCAATTAGAGTAATATTTGGAACATGAAAAAATTATTTACCACAAACAATCCGGAAGACACAATATGTCTTGGCATGAAAATAGGGGAACTATTAAAAGAAGGTAATGTTGTTGCGCTGATTGGAAATCTTGGCGCGGGTAAGACTGTTATTTCCAACGGGTTATGCTCGGGACTTGGAGTGAGGGAAGATTACATAACAAGTCCGACTTATACGATAATCAATCAGTACGAAGGAAGAATTCCTGTTTATCATATTGATTTATACAGGTTGAAGAATTCAAGCGAGCTTTACAATCTGGGATGGGACGAATATATCTATGGAAATGGAACATGTATAATAGAATGGGCAGATAGAGCAGCAGAAATGCTGTCTGAAGAATATCTAACGGTAAATATAAAAGTGACAGGAACTAATAAAAGACAAATAACTTTACAGGCAAAAGGGGCGACATATAAAAGTCTGCTGGAAAAAGTGAGATAAAATGAGAATACTTGGTATCGAAACTGCTACAAACGCTTGCAGTGTGTGCATACTGGATAATTCCCAGCTTATTGCGGAGTATACGACTAATATTTCAAAAACACATTCACAACATCTTATGCCAATGATAGAACATGTTCTTGCAAATGTAGAATTTGTTCCAAAAGACATAGAAGCCATCACTGTTTCAATAGGTCCGGGATCTTTTACAGGAGTTAGAATAGGTATCAGCGCGGCAAAGGGAATGGCAATGGCGTTCGACATTCAAACGGTCGGAGTTTCTACGCTGGATGGAATTGCATATAACTTGATGAATTCATGTACCGGCCAAGTATGCGTGATCACAGATGCAAGAAGAAAGCAGGTATACGCGGCAATTTACGAAATGCCAAATATGAAAAAATTGACAGATGATATGGTTCTTACGATTGAGGAATTAATTAAAAAAACTAAGGAGAAAACAATCTTTATCGGCAACGCAACGACGCTATATTGCAACACATTAAAAAAAGAATTGGGGGATCTGGCTATTGTGTGTTCTCCTGATCTTGGTATTCCGCGCGCTTCAAGCATTGCGTTTTTGGGAGAGAAAATATTAAAAAAAGGTGAAGGAGTGAACCATTTTGACTTAAAACCGAATTATATAAAACTGTCGGATGCTGAAATTAAATGGGAGGAGAAGCATGGAAAGATATAAGTAAAGCAAGGTATTTGTAATTGACATTAGTTTGGTTATAAAAGTATAATTGTGCGCAATGGAGGAGCATATGAGGAATCCGAAAGTTAGTGTAATCGGCGCAGGAAATGTTGGCGCTACCTGTGCCCATTTGATTTTACAAGATAATCTGGCAGAAGTGGTTTTGATTGATATACAGGAGGGTCTGGCTGCAGGCAAAGCCTTAGACCTAGCCGAAGCTGGTCCTGTGGAAGGTTTTTCTATGCCAATTGCCGGTGGCACCGATATGGCTCTGGCTAAAGATTCGGATATTGTGGTTATTACTGCAGGATTGGCCCGTAAGCCAGGTATGTCACGTTCTGATTTGTTGGAGACTAATTCAAAAATTATTAAAAGTATCTGTACGGAAGTAATCAAGTTAGCTCCTGAGGCCATAATTATCATGGTCACTAACCCTCTGGATATCATGGCTTATGTGGCTTTAAAGACAACTCAATTTACGGAACAAAGGGTTATGGGTATGGCTGGAGTTTTGGATACTGCCAGATTCAGGACATTTATAGCCGGAGCGTTAAAAGTTGCATCCAGTGATATTCAAACAATGGTTTTAGGCGGTCATGGCGATTCTATGGTGCCTTTGGTTGACAGGACAACAGTTAGCAGTATCTCTTTGGGTAGTCTTATGGACAGCCAGCGTATAGAAGAGATAGTGACCCGTACCAGAAAGGGAGGGGCAGAGATAGTTGCCCTGCTTAAGACAGGCAGCGCCTTTTATGCCCCTGCCGCATCAGTTGTTCAGATGGTAAAAGCCATCATCAACGACGAAAAAAGAATCATACCTGCTTCCGCTTATCTGAACGGTCAGTATGGCATAAAAGAAATCTTCTTAGGAGTTCCTGTTAAAATAGGCAGGCAGGGAGTTGAAGAAATAATGGAATTGGAACTTTCCGAATCTGATATGTCCGCGCTGAAGATTTCAGCCCAAAAAGTTGCCGAAGACATTTCACAATTAGAACTTTAATTCAGCGGGAACTACCCGCCTGTAAAATGAAATATCGCACTATTGCGCAGATTGATCTTGGAGCCATAAGACATAATATTGACTGTATAAAAAACATAATAGGTAAAGACAGAAAAATTCTTGCGGCAGTTAAGGCAAATGCTTATGGACATGGAGATGTGCAAACAGCAAAAATCGCAGTAAACAGCAGTGTTAATTATCTTGGTATTGCCAATATTGAAGAAGCTGTCCGTTTGCGTAGAGCATGTATAAATGCACCCATTTTAATACTTGGCTGTTCCTTTAAACATGAAATAGGGGACATCCTTTCATATAACGTAATACCAACTGTAGCGGATCTGGATTTCGCAAAAGAATTGAACAGAAAAGCAGAAGGGTTTCACAAGAAAGCAGCTGTACATATCAAAGTTGATACAGGTATGGGACGAATAGGGTCATACTTTGAACATGCCGCAAATTTTGTAAAAGAACTCCGTAAATTAGAAAACTTGTTTTTAGAGGGCATATTTACCCATTTCCCCTCGTCCGATGAAGCGGACAAAGATTTCAGCCTGCTTCAGATAAAGCGATTTAAGAACATTCTGAATGAACTGGAATCCTCAGGAATCTCAATTCCAATAAAACATATGGCAAACAGTGGAGCTATTCTATCGAAAAATATTCATGACAGCTTCTTTGATATGGTCAGGCCTGGCTTAATGCTCTACGGAGCATATCCATCACCGCATGTTCCCAAAGATGCGAAGCTCAAACCGGCTTTGACATTAAGCACAAGAGTTGTTTTTATGAAAGAAGCTAGACAAGGTTCTACAATTAGTTATGGAAGAACATACACAACTAAACAAAAAGCAATTCTCGCTACAATACCTATCGGATATGGCGATGGATACAGCAGATTGCTTTCAAACAGGGGCGAGGTATTGATAAAAGGTAAAAGAGCTCCTATCGTTGGAAGAGTTTGTATGGATCAATTAGTAGTAGATGTTAGTAAAATCCCTGACGTGTCAGTAGGAGACGAAGTTGTTTTGATCGGCGCGCAAGGACAAGCGAGAATAAGTGTTGAAGAAATCGCAGAGAAAATAGGCACAATACCTAACGAAGTATTCTGTATGATCAGCAATAGAGTACCGAGGGTGTATGTCGATTAACTCTTTTTGACTTTATGACCTCTCCGTTGCTATAATACCCAAATATTAAATAAATAGACGGTATGGAAATTAGTTTTATGGAAAAGAAAGTAGAGAGATTTATAAACATTGTTCAGGACTATCTTGATAACAATGCTCCACTCAAACTTAAGAGGTTTTTAAGTAAGCTCCATACTGCCGATGTGGCTGATGTTATCAGTCACTT
>DAOVHI010000006.1 GCA_030671985.1 bacterium | reverse complement strand
TCTTCTTGAGTGTCAACTGAATTTCTCTAAAAGTAGCATTTTTATCAAAGAAAACCAGTTTTTTAGACATTGCCTCCTTGACCTTAATCTCATATATCAGCTCATTGGCCAAACTTAATTTTTCCTTAGAATGATTATGTATATTCATTTATTTACTAAGTTCCTCGGTTATTTTCCTGCAGGAATCAAACATCGATTTGTCGGTCATCATAAGGGGAATATTATGAGATTTTGCCAATCCGATTGCTTCCTGAGGAGGAAGTTTCCCTCTTACAAAGACAATAGCAACCGCGCCTGTTATCTCAGCTGTCCGAACGACCTGTTGAGAAGTAAGCCCTGTCAAAAGCAAATAGTTTTCATTTTCATAAGCCAGAACGTCACTTAAAAGATCACTTGCCGCAAAATCAGCAATTTCTTTCCCAAGATAATTTTCGCAGCACAATATTTCAGCCTCTAAAATGCGGGCAACATTCCTAATTTTCATAGTATTTTCCTTTTTGACAGATAATAGGACAACATTTCCAGTTTTTCACATAAAGCAACATTAACCACAATTATTCCCGAAGGAACTTTAAGTTCTATTGGCGCAAAGTTCAATATCCCTTTAATGCCTCCCTCAATCAACTTGTTTGCAATGGACTGCGCTGCGGAGGAAGGTGTTGAAATAATTCCCACCTTGATCTTCTTATCTTTAATTTCACTGCTGCTATTCTTCTCATTTCGTATTTTTATCCCGTTTTTCATCTTCCCAACTTTTTCAGGATCATTATCAAAAATAGACTCTATTATAAATCCGCGGTCCTTGAATCCCTGATAAGATAATAATGCCTGTCCAAGGTTCCCCGCACCGGCTAATGCCACGGGAATCTTCTTGTGCAAACCCATTATCCTAGTAATTGCCCTGTGAAGCGTTGACACCTGGTATCCCATACCGGGAGTCCCGAATTGACCGAAATACACAAGGTCTTTTCTTACCTGAGCAGGATTGAGTCCTGCCCTTTCTGCAAGTTCACTTGAAGAGACAGTCGTAAAACCGGCATCCATTATTACCTTCAAAATTCTCTTGTATATGGATAATCTCTCTACCGATCTCTTTGGAATTTTATAGCTTTCCATTTAATTCCTTGTGATAATATTCACAAATTTCGTGAATATTATCACTAACTAAAATCGTTGTCAATAATCAATAAATTATTTTGTACAATCTAGCGCTGGGACGCGCTGTAACCGCAGTCTCTAGATGTCTCTTATGTAAAGACATGTAAACAAGGATCGACGCAAGCCCAATACACAAAACTAAAACCTGCATAATCATAAGTTTTTCCAGTTTACCAGACTTGTATAATTCATGAATGAAACTCTAAGGTTTTAATATTAAGTAAGATACAATAATACTTAAATAATTGATTAATAATTCGCTTAAAAATGCGCGGAATTTTAATTCTATTATATGTTATATTGTTTTGATAGCTCATTTTTTTTAATATTGCTTTATCTGAAACCTTTCTAAGAGATTGAAGCTTCTTTCTTTTTATCATTATTGTCCTGATATTTGTTAGCAGCCATAAATAACTTTTGCACCTAATTAAAAATCTTAGCGGCTGAATAAAATTGGTAGTTGCAATACCAAACAATATAAGCGGGAAAACTTTTAATAACGTTTTTAACTCATAAAATAATAGTAAGCATAGAATCCTATTCCTTTCCGCACAATAAATACACTGCTTGTCTATGAAGGGGTCTGATTTCCTTGTTAGTCCTTTTGTATGATAGAAAATTGAACGACGGACAAAAACCACTCTGTATTTCATAAGTTGAAATCTCCAGCTTAAATGCATGTCCTCTCTATATGCAAAAAAATCCTCATCAAAAGGGATATCAACCAGCTCTTTTCTAAAGGCAAAAGAAGCGCCATCAATCATAAATGCATCCATTATATCTGCATTGTAATTCATGCTATAAAATGTATTTATACCAATAAGATTTGTTGTAATAAACTCCTTTCCCCATCTAAACAAAGGTGTATTATTACTTATCTCTATTGCTGTGGCTGCAGCAATGGTGAAATCCAGAGATAAAGGCTTTATCAATTCCCGAAGCCAGTCCTTTTCAACCGTTGTATCGTTGTTAAGGAATACACAATACTGCGAACTTTTGGATGATTTTTTAAATGCGAAATTATTGCCGCCAACAAACCCTAGATTATTATTCAATCTATAAAGCTTGACTTTGGATTCATGCGCATAAATATTTTGAAGATATTCAAAAGAGTTATCTGAAGAACCGTTATCAACTACAATTATCTCAAAATTCTGATGATCCTGTTTTAAGACAGAATTTACACATTTTTCTGTTGTTTCTTTTTGGTTCAAGTTTAATATGATTATAGAAGTAAAATAATTATTTGTCCTCATCATTTAGGGATTTTAGAGAGTAACTGCCGGCATGTCAAACAAATTACATTACACAAATTCTTGATTATTTAATTCCGATAGAATATGATTTACAAAATGAAATCTTTATTTATTAAAATTGGCAGACGCTTTCTTTACAGAACAATAGAAAAAAATCTAGTTGATTGTAAATCCGTTTTGGATGTTGGATGCGGGAGCAACTCTCCTCTAGGGAAAATGAAATTATCATTGCATAAAGAAGGAGTAGATATTTTTGAACCTGCCATACTGGAAAGTAAGAATAAAGGACTTCATAACAAATATAGGATTATAGATATATTAGATATTGGTAAAGCGTACTCTAAAAAAAGCTTTGATGCTGTCGTAGCCCTTGAAGTTGTAGAACACTTCAAAAAACAAGAAGCTATTGAACTAATAAAAAAGATGGAATCTATAGCAAAAAAGAGGATTTTAATTTCGACTCCGAACGGTTTTCTCGCTCAGGAAACCATCAAAAACAATCCTTACGAAGTTCATCAATCCGGTTGGTGTGAAAATGAATTAAAAGACATGGGATATAAATGCTATGGAATAAGAGGGTTTAAATTTATTAGAGGTAAAAAGGGCAGGATTAAATATAAACCTTGGTTTTTTTGGGGAGTCCTTGCGGCAATATCAGAACTGTTAGTATTTTTTTATCCTAAAATGAGCTTTGGAATATTTGCAGTTAAGGATTTATGATCACTAAAAATAAGCCCCGTCTAATAATCGGCAGTATTATTTCCGTAACAATCATAGTCTTTTTGTTAAAAACCCTGTACGTTAATCTTCAAAAAATCCCCGTAGGATCTATTCAATTCAATCCTTACGATATTAGTATCGCTGTTATAATATTAATATTTGTCTATATACTATCAGTTTTTGTTTGGATACTGCTTCTCAAGTTTTTAGGAGAATCAATTAAATTCAAACAAGCTCTATACATAGTTTCTATCTCTCAGATAAGTAGATTCATACCCGGTAAGATTTGGCCGATAATGGGAAGAGTATATTTAGGAAATAAAATTGGAATAAAGAAAGGAAAGATTCTTCTCTCTATAGCTCTGGAAAATATTATTGGATTAGTTGCAGTTATTTCTATCGCACTATTAGGCGTATACTCAGGAATAAGTCTAAGAGGCTTTCTGAGACTGGATATATTGGTTTTAATTCTTTTATCCTGCGTTGTATTGATCCATCCGTCAATAATACAATACGCCCTAAAGCTAATATCGAAACTCACTAAAAGACAAATTATTAGTTTAAACTTAAAATACACACAGCTTCTACTTATTCTATTGTTCCATATCTGTACGGGTTTTGCTCAATGTATTGGATTTTTCTTTTTATTGCGTTCTATGTATTCCATAAGTACTGCGCTAATTCTGCCGATAAGCGGAATATACATGTTAAGCTACCTAATAGGTTTTTTGTCATTTGTTACTCCCGGCGGATTAGGAGTGAAGGAGGGAGTGATGTCCGTTCTATTAACTATGTACATACCTGCATCATTTGCTATAATGATTGCATTGATATCCAGATTATGGACGCTTATTCCTGAAATATTGTTTTTATTGGTATCATTGATCTTTTTGAGGAAAGACTTCAAACATGTCTGATAAAGCTAAAACAGGTTCAGAGATAAAGAAATATTTTTTAATAGGACTTTTTATCCGCCTGTTCCTTATGCCTTTTACCGCCTCGTGCGACCTTCTCTGGCCGTATCACAGAGCATATCTCATAGCTTTTAAGCATGATTTCCTTATGCCTGCATCTCAAATATTGATGAACTATCTGCACGCTCTGTTTCTCATTATTCTTTATCCTTTTATGCCGTATATGAGCCGCCTGTGGGATGTGCCATGGTGTCCAAGCACACATCCGATAAACGGAGAACAGATTAGGGCAATGTTTAATACGTACTTCAAGTTTATAAGCGATCCAATGGCATTCTGGACATTATTCTGGATGAAGATACCTTATCTATTATTTGGAATTGGCTGCGCTTTCCTGCTTCTTAAAATAAGCAAGAATAAAAACTGGGGCATTACGGCGTTTAAATTCTGGATGTTAAACCCTGTTATTATTTTCATCACTTACATATTCGGCCGCCATGAGGTAATCGTAATATTCTTCATACTTCTTTCGCTGTACTTTATAAAAAGAGAGAAAAAGATATTTGCCGCTATCTTATTAGGCATTGCTATCGCCCTCAGAGCTTATCCCATCCTACTGGTCCCTTTCTTTATTATTTCACTATCTGATAAATCCACAGATAGAATTAAATACGCGTCGATTACGTTACTGCCATTTATACTGGCGAATCTTCCGAGAATATTTACAGGCAAAATAGGCGCAGTAACACAGCTTGCCAATGCGGGCTACATAGATTATCTGTTAAGCATGAACTTCCCGCTTGGTATTCATAATACGGTTTACGTATTTATCGTCGGATATGTTCTGTTAATTCTGCATCAGCTCCAGCATCGGGATGAGAAAGTAGATTCACTGATAAAGTACCTGCTGTGCTTTCACCTATGGCTTTTTGCAACATGTTATTTCCATCTTCAATTCTTTGCATGGCTCGTACCGTACATTGCTCTTTGCATAAAGGATGATAAACGATTAGTCAAACTTTTTGCCGTGCAAACCATATGCTTCTTTGTTTATGTATGTCAGTTGGGCAAAGTTAATACAACTTTTCTCTTTGCTCCAATAAACCCCAAATTCGCAATAACCCTCACACCGCCTATCGCAATTATGAACAAGTTTTTCTCTGCGCATAAGTTTATAGGTATCTTCAGAAGCATCCTAACCGCTGTTTCTCTCTGGATGATGTGGATTGTTTTAAAAAGCAAAGAAGCGACGAGTGATGAGTGATCACCCATCACCCATCACCCATCACCCATCATTCATAACAATTCTTATATTCGGCGTTTTTCTCCGCTTATATAAACTCGGTTCCAAGAGCCTCTGGCTTGATGAAGCGTGCAGTGTCTATCTTGCAAAACTGCCTCTATTTAAAATGCTTTCGCAAATAATAAAATCTGACGCGCATCCCCCGTTTTACAATCTGCTTCTGTATTTCTGGGTAACGCTTGGCAGTACGGAATGGTATGTTCGTCTGCTATCGGCATTATTCAGCATAATAACTATCTGGATAGTATACTTAATAGGTAAAAACCTGTTCTCCCAAAAAGCAGGGATTATTGCAAGTCTTATAACTTCCGTTTCTTCATATCAAATATATTATGCTCAGGAAACGAGATTATACGCGCTTATCACACTTCTATGCATGTTATCTCTGCTAATTCTTGTCTCCGCCTTAAGAACTTCCAATATAAAAATGTGGATATTGTTTACCGTTGTAAATATCATCGCTCTCTACACTTACGTATACAGCGCCTTTTTTATTATAGGAGAATACATAGTTGCTGTCTGGTTTTTAAAATCCGCTAAAAACAGTATGAAAATTATCTTATCAACAGCGCTAATAACATGTTTAGCTTTTATTCCCGAGATATTAGTCTTATTCAGCAGAAAGGCAGATATAGCAACTCTTCTAAAGCCGTTTGAACTGAGCAGTATTATAATAATGCTTCCGCAATTTGTTTTTGGTTATTTCCTTTTGCAAAGCGGACTCACTGCTATTCTGACTTTTATTTTATTCACAATTATTATTGCCATGGGTGTTTTCTATGACAGACATAACAAAAACATTTATCTGCTTATACTATTGATTGTGATTCCCATAATTATAACGATTCTATCTCCATTCCGAACAACGCAATTTCAATCAAAGCACTTAATATTCCTATCACCGATTGTATATCTATTAATTGCACATGCTATCACCAAATTTCCCAAGAAAAGCATATCCATACTTGCCGTCATCTTTATAGCGCTCCTGAATCTTGCATCTCTGAGGATTTATTACTCCAGGGATTTCGCGAAAGAAAACTGGAGAAGCGCCGCATTATTCATAAGTAAAAATTCCATGCAGGATGATATCATTTGCTATGATCCCCCATACGCAGGATTTGCCTTTGACTATTATGATAAAACAGGTTTAAAAAGACATGGCATTAAGAGAAACGCCCTTCCTGAAACATTATCGAGAATAATCAATTTAAAGAGACGTATATGGCTCATACAAAACTCAAGCTATGTCTCCGTCCCAAACCCGGAAATTAGGAGAATCTTTGATAAAAACCTTAAAACCAAAATCTCAAAGCAATACAAAGGTTTCGCTGGGAATATAGATTTGATGCTTTATGAAAAATAAAATATACCGGATATTTTTATTCCAATAGAAGGAAAATGATCGAAAATTCCAATACTTAAATGGCTAAAAATTTTAAAGGGAGTAAATAAATTGGGCGCGCTAATCCACGAAATGGAATCCAAAGAAGCGCTATTCTTAACTGCTAACAACCATGGAAGGAATAATATCGTTAAAAACATGACAAATATTCATCAAACCAGATACTTTCCGAGCCGACTTTGTAGAGCCTCAGTCCGGAAGCTAATAAAACAATAAGTATCAGTAAAAAAATGTTGTTCCTTTTCATGCTTTTTCGATAGAATGTCTATTGTCAAATTGGCGTCCATAAACTATAATAATCACCATAATGAAAATAGCTGTGCTTGGAACCAGAGGTATTCTCGCCGCTTACAGTGGATTTGAGACCTGTGTAGAACAAGTTTCCTCAAGACTTGTAAATCTGCCTACCAATATCTGGATACCTTTTTTCACACCCTTATATCCGTATTGCATGTAGTAATAAGAAACAGGAACAACACAATCTTAATGTTTGGCGTAGGCAATGCCATATTTTGTCTTCCGCTCAGAATATTTAAGAAAAAGGTTATTATCAATGTTGACGGACTGGATTGGAAAAGAAAAAATAGGATTAAAGACCAATGGATATATCCTGTTCGTTGGAAGACTGGTTCCGGAAAACTGCGCGCATCATTTAATAAAGACTTATAACCTGTTAAATACAAAACTAAAACTGGTTGTAGTCGGAGGCACACATCCCGCGCTTCTGGAAGCGATGGGCATGGGAAACTGCATCGTGGTAAACGATATACCTCCTAATCTGGAGACTATTGGAAATGCAGGATTATCCTATGAAGGCAATAAAGAACATCTTGATCTAGTAGAGAAGTTGGACAATCTTATTAGGAATCCCGATATAGTTGAAAAATACAAAAAACTAGCTGTGGAAAGAATAAAAAAACTCTATTCATGGAAACTTGTTGCTGATAAATACGAGGGATTGATAAATGAATACTATTAAAAGTATACTGGTAATAACGGATATTGCTATATTTAGCCTTTCATGGTTTTTAGCATATTGGATAAGAGATGCAACTCCTGTGCTATTCGGGAAAGAGATTAATCCTGTTATCTCATATATGTATGTACTGCCATTTATAGTAGCTGTATGGGTAATCAACTGCGCTGTTTTTGGACTTTACAAACAGCAAACATACAGAGCCAGGGTGTCTAGATTCAATGAATCTGTTGCTATCCTAAAGGTTGTTTTCATTAGTTCGTTGATTATAATGGCGCTTGCCTTTCTTCTTAAAGAGTATGAACTTGGAAGATCTGTTGTTCTTATATCCGGCGTAACAAACCTGATTCTACTCTTATTATCCAGAATCATAATAAAAATCTTGAAAGCGTCATGGATCAATAATGGAAACTACCAGATCAAAACAATTATTGTAGGCGCGGGAAAAACAGGGATAAAGATTGCGAAAAAGATAAAAAATTCGCATTTGTCCGGATATAAGATTATAGGATTCATGGATGACGATAGGAACAAACGAGCAAGAACAATTAATGGAATAAAAGTCTTAGGACCATTAAGCAAACTATCCCGCATAGTAAAAAGTCAGAATATTGATGAAGTCTTTATTGGAATTCCTTCTCTTCCTCAAAAAAATATTTTCAATCTGATTACACAGTGTGAACCAAAAGTACTAAGCTTTAAAGTTGCCTCGGATATTTTTGGCGTAATTTCCAGCAAGGCAAGCATTGATGAAATTGAAGATATTCCAATAATAAATCTTGGAGTGAATACAACCGGCTATTTCTATAAAATCTCTAAGCGCATTATGGATATCTGCATATCTATAATCTGTATATTGGTAAACCTACCTTTATGGATAATTATTACACTGCTAGTAAGATTTGATTCAAAAGGAGCCGCTCTTTTTAGACAAAACAGAGTTGGTCAGTTTGGCAAGATTTTTGAAATATATAAATTCCGCACAATGTATGAAAACACAAATAAATATGGACACGCCCCTCAAAAAACTAATGACAGGCGAATAACAAGAGCGGGCAGATTATTACGAAAACTCTCCCTTGATGAACTTCCTCAGTTGATCAATGTTTTAAAAGGAGAAATGAGTTTGGTTGGTCCAAGACCGGAGATGCCGTTCATAGTAAAAGAATACAAATACTGGCAGAAAAAAAGACTGGATGTTAAACCCGGCATAACGGGCTTGTGGCAGATAATAGACAGAAAAAACCTGCCTCTCAATGAAAACTTACAGTATGATTTTTACTACATCAGAAACCAATCTCTTATCACCGATATTGCAATTCTCATTAGGACAATACCCGGAATACTATTTGGGAAGGGCGCGTATTAGTATCATCTCAGAAAGCTGAGATATTTGGGGACTTTATTATGCAGCTTAACACCCTTTCTTAGCGCCATTATGCCCTCTTTGATTTTTCCCTGTTTATACATGCTTCTCTAGCATCTCTTATATTGTCAACATATTCTAATTGAACCGCTTTCTCAAAATACATATGGCTTCTAAGAGTAAAAAGACAGTGGCTATCAGTAAGAATTTAAAAAAAATCTAACATTACTCATCAACCATTACTGTTTACTCATCACTTTATTTATCTGTTCCAAATAAGTTTTCGCCTGCTTGTTATCAGGCTGTATAAGTAGAATTTTTTCGAATATGTTCTTAGCTTCTCTGTATTCCTCTTTATTACAATAAGCCACTCCCAAATTACGCGCGACTCCAAGAGCTTTTGGCATAAGCATTAAGGCAAATTTGTACTCTTCAATTGCCCACTCCCATTCTCCCTTCATGCCGTAAATATTCCCAAGATTATTATGTGCTCCTCCGAACTTAGGCTTAAGTTTAATGACCCATTTATACTGTTGAGCGGCAAGGTCAAGCTCCCCTAGCTTTTCATATACATCTCCTAAACTCATCAACGCCTTATCATTATATGGATTCCGTCTTATAGCTATAGCTAATTCCTCAGCAGCTTTTTCGTAATCTTTAGTAATGGTATGTAATTTTGCCAGATTATAGTGGATATCGGCATAATCAGGAGCCAGTTCAGCAAGTTGATAATATACTCTAAAAGCATCTTTTATGTTTTCTATCTTGGCATACGCAAATGCCAGGCGATAATACGCCTTAAGATGTCCCCTATTAAACTGAACCGTCTTTTCATACATATTTATAGCTTTATTCCAGTCTTTTTTATTTCGATATTCAACCCCTTTCCTGAAATACACCTCTGCAATTAAAGGTCTGAGCGAGAAATAACTGAATATAAATAAAAATAGCATTGAACATAGAATTATGATCGGAATTTTAAATTTTACCTGCCCAGTCTGCCTCGCAGGAAACTTGTTCTCCTTTGGAGAGTTTTGAGTTTTCCAACCGCTTAAAGCAGATACGCATCCCAAAGCAAACCACAGAAATATACCCGAAGAATGAAATCTCAAATCTACATTCCCAAGATTTTCGAAAAGCATACCTGCTATTCCGGATACAAATCCTATAAGCAAATACTTTTTGAGTCTGTCATCTGTATTTCTTGCCGCATTTACACCTCGAAAAAGAATATTGCCTATAATTCCCGCAATGAGTATTAATCCTACTATCCCCAGTTCGCACCCGATTTCAAGTGCCTCGCAATGCACATGCTGTGTCGCATTTACGGAGTAAGGATTCAGAAAGTACTCTGGACATCTGAACTGCGGATAAACTATGGCAAAATTGCCTATTCCCCAACCTGTAAAAGGACTGGCTAGAAACATCTTCAGCGATCCCAGCCATATCCACTTCCGAATTCCAATAGTTCCTGCGATTAGTTCTTCATTAATAGCGTTCATTATCGATTCTGACTTTATCTGCCATACAGCAACGCATAGGAGAATCATTCCAATAAACAAGTAAAAACTTTTAGTCGGCCCCCATTTAAAACAGGTAAATATAAATACGAAAAAGATAATAGAAAAAGCAAACCCGATCCATGCGGCCCTTGCTTCTAACCCATAAAGGGAAATAATGCCTGTTACAATTAAAATGCAGCACAGCACAAGAAAAAACAATTTTAAATTTTGCCTGCCCCGTAGGGAACTTGTTCTCCTTCGGGGAATTATATCCACAGAAAAATACAGGATAAAAGACAATATCACAGGCATACACAAAACAATATACGGGGCAAAGAATGTGGGATTACCAAACAGACGGGGCAAATTGTGAATTACAGAAATGTTAAAATAGTTAAGTAGTGTAGGAACTTCTGCTATGAATGTAGCCAAAAACCACGCAAAACAAATTCTTAAAAATGCCGGTCTGTTTTTACATGTTTCCAATACAACGAAATAAAGCAAAATATATGTAAACAAGTTTACCAATTCCGTAGCGCCAGCAAACTTGTTCCATGCCGTAAAGAATGATATTAAGCACCATACACAGAGAGCAGATATAAGCCCTCCGAGGAATCCTGTAGGGGCACGGCGCGCCGTGCCCCTACATTGAAATAACCGATCATAGATCCACAATAATATGACATAAAACACCATAGCCTGAGCTATGACAAACTTTATAAATACATAATTGTACGCCTGTTTAAAAACCGCTATTGGGACAAAGAAGACAATAATCAGCAGACAGATTTCACTTGCAGTGCTATGTGTACGTAGATATTTTGACATACTGCTCATTATATTAAAAATCAAGAATTAAAGCAAAAAAAAACAGCCCCGAAATAATCGGAGCTATTTTTTTTGTAGTATTACTAAAACTACTATTTGCTAAGATCAGCATTGCTCGGAGCTATAGCAGCAGGATTTTCACCCCTTAGTACCTCAACGTGCCCGTCAAGATACAGCACATTGATGACATCCGGACTTAAGTGATGAAGAACATCATCATCAGCCATAAGCGGTGTATCCGCACCAGCCAACTCTGTCAACGCCTTACCAGCCGGACTATTATATCCATAACTAGCATTAACATCGCCAATACTACTCTCTGTAGTGACAGTATTTACACTAGATGGACATAAAAACATCTCCAAAGTTGAAATATAATCCGGATAAAAATCCATTATCTCACCAGCAGCTAGCTTGCACAGATTATCGTTACCTACCGTATCGTCCTGTTTCTTTGGGAAATAATCGTCCCAGTCCTGAGCATACATATGCAAAGCAAGACCAATCTGTTTCAGATTATTTATACACTTTGCCCGTCTTGCCATTTCCCTTGCTCTTGCTAATGCAGGCAGCAACATGGATGCAAGAAGAGCAATAATCGCTATAACAACCAGTAATTCAATAAGTGTGAATCCTCTAGATTTCCTAAAAAATTTCATCATTTTCACTTCACCTCCTTCATCATCCAAAAATTTTCAAATCACTTGAAGAAATCTACTAGCTGCCGTCGACGTCGTCAGGATTTCTCAGCCCAGCGTCATATAAAGAAAGCTCATTTTTTATGAGGTCCAATGGAATCCAATCAACATGACCGTCAATATAGAGCGCGTTGACACCATCTATATCATGATTAACAGGACTGGCGTCCAACTCTGTGTCCCACACTAAAGCATCCTTTGCCCCAGACTGATCAACCACAATCACGGTGGAAACATCATCCTGTTCGCACAGGTTATAAGCATAGGCATAGGAAACGCAAAACTCATCAAACGCGGCACCATCACTCTCATATCTTCTATCACCCACTGATACGGCACTCGGGCAGAAAAACACCTGTCTGGTAAGGTACTTCGGAGCGAGTATGTCAAGCTCTATATACGCTTCGGTAGTTGCTGAAAGAAACGGAAAACTTTCATCCCAGTCCTGAGCGTACATATGCAAAGACAAGCCGATCTGCTTCAGGTTACTTACGCAACTTGCCCGTCTTGCCTGCTCTCTTGCTCTTGTCAATGCAGGCAGAAGCATAGATGCAAGAAGTGCGATAATTGCTATAACAACCAGCAATTCAATAAGCGTAAAACCTCTGGATCTTCTAAAGAATTTTAACATTTTTTAATTCACCTCCTTCGCTTTTAGACTTACTAATACCAGCATTATACAAGATTATTATATCTTGTCAAATATTTTTTCCCGGACAGATAATTCCGAACATAATCAAAAACAGCCTTCTTCAGAGATGTTATAGGTCTTACGTATCCTACTTGGTGCAGTTTAGACATATCAGCCTGAGTGAAATATTGATAAGAATTCTTTATTTCTTCAGGCATTGAGATATATTTGATATTCGGGCCAAGATTTAATGCCTCAAAAACCAGTTTTGCTAGTTCATTCCACGTCTCTGCCCTGCCTGTGCCAATATTAAATATTCCATTTATATTCGGATTGTCTAAAAAAAACAGAGTCATTTCTACAGCATCCTCTATGTATAAAAAATCCCTTTTCTGCTCGCCGTGTGCGTATTCAGGTTTATGTGATTTAAAGAGGGAAAGGCTGGCCTGCCCCCTACATCCGTTTATCTGTTCAAAGGCCTTAATAACCATACTTCTCATTTCCCCTTTATGATATTCGTTCGGCCCAAAAACATTAAAAAATTTAAGTCCCGCAACCTGTTTCAATAATCTATTTTTCTCTGCCCAGAGATCAAAAAGATGTTTGGAATAAGCATACATATTCAGTGGACAAAATTTACGCAAATCTTTTTCTTCATCAGAATATCCATAAGAACCGTCTCCATACGTTGCCGCGCTGGAAGCGTAGATAAAACGCGCATTACATCTGGCAGCATAAGCAGCAAGATGCTTTGTATATTCATAATTATTCAGCAAAAGATAATCTGCGTCCTGCTCGGTAGTATCCGAACATGCTCCCATATGAATTAGTGCGCGAATGCCTGTCTTGAAATCGCCTTTAAGTACTTTCTCAAGAAAAACATCCTTATTGATATAATCCAGAAATCGAAGACCACGAAGATTCTTCCACTTACTGCTCTTTCCTAACTCATCAACAACAAGAATATTAGACTCTCCCCTCTGATTTAGTTTCCATATAACGGCGCTTCCAATAAACCCTGCTCCGCCGGTAACAATAATCGTCTTTCGCATTCCTACTCCCTGCTCGCTAGCATTTTGACAAACTTAGAATTAGTTGATATTATTGCACAAAATTTTAGCAGGTAAGTTATAAACTGTCAACTCATCCAAACTCACCCTACCCTCTCTTGACAGAGAGGGAAAAAAGAGAAGGGCTAGGGGATGAGTTAGAGAGGAAATTAGAAATTGATAATTAAAAATTTTGGTTTTAGCGGGGGGATTCATCCTGAAGATTCTAAAACCGGCACAGATACAAAGGAAATTCTAAATCTTCTCCCTCCTAAAAAAGCAATCATTCCACTACTGCAGCATATAGGTACAATATGTAAGCCGGTGGTTAATATTGGTGACATTGTTAAAATAGGACAAAAGATTGGCGATGCGCACGCATTTATATCAGCTCCCGTCCACGCCGCAATATCAGGCAAAGTAGTAGACATTTGCCCTATGCCGCATCCTTTAGGGAGTAAAGTTTTATCTATTATTATAGAGTCAGACGAAACTGACACATGGGCTATTAAAGAAACAAAAAGAGTATGGAACACGCTCAAGCCTGAACAAATAAAACATATTATACGGGAAGCCGGTGTTGTGGGACTTGGCGGTGCTGCGTTTCCAACACATGTAAAACTCAGTCCGCCGAAAAACAAAAAGATTGATACGTATATTCTAAATGGTGCTGAATGTGAACCATTTTTAACAGCAGATCACAGGCTAATGCTGGAATACGCAAAACAAGTTGTCACAGGACTCAAAATCTTAATGAAAGCAACCAGAGTAAAGAAAGGTATAATCGGTATTGAACAAAATAAACCTGATGCACTTAAAAAAATCACAGACGAAATCAATAAAGAATCAGATACGGATATTGATATAATAGCACTTAAGGTGAAATATCCTCAGGGAGCTGAAAAACAGCTTATAAAGGCTCTCTTAAAACGTGAAGTGCCAAGCGGCGGACTTCCAATGGATATAGGCGTAATAGTTAGCAATGTCGGTACTTCATTTGCGGTGTATGAATCTGTTGTAGAAAGGAAACCTCTGGTAGAACGAATTGTAACTGTAACGGGAAAAGGCATCAGGAACCCACAAAATTTTAGAGCAAGAATAGGAACTCCTTTTTCAGATCTAATAGAAGCCTGTGAAGGACTCAAAGAAGAAACAGGAAAAATAATAATGGGCGGCCCAATGATGGGAATTGCTCAATACGCAATGGACGTCCCGGTAATTAAAGGCACGTCGGGAATACTTGTCCAAACAAAAGACGAAGTTTGTGACAAGCCCGAGGAATGTTGTATAAGATGCGGTAACTGCACCAGTGTCTGCCCTATGAAGATATTACCTAATGCAATAACCTGTTTTGTAAAAAACGATCAGTTTGAACACGCAAAAGAATATGGACTATTAGATTGTATGGAATGTGGAGCCTGTACATATGTATGTCCCGCGCATATACCGATAGTCCATTATATGAAATACGGGAAAATAGGATTAAAAAAATAATGTATACTCTTTCAGTATCTCCTCATATTCATTCCAACCTATCCGTTAAAAATATAATGTGGGATGTTATAATAGCCCTTGTACCCGCGCTTTGTATGGGAATTTATTTTTTTGGAACACAAGCGTTGTATCCGGTTGTAGTAAGTGTTTTAACAGCTGTAATAACTGAGGGAATTATATCTAGGATCAGAAGGCTCAAAACCATATCAAACGGCAGTGCCATTGTAACAGGTCTTTTGTTAGCCATGATTATACCTCCGGGCGTACCTTTATGGCTGCCAGCAGTCGGATCTGCATGCGCTGTTATACTTGGAAAAGAAGTATTCGGCGGTCTTGGACGCAATATATTCAACCCCGCGCTCATAGGAAGAGCAATACTTATGGCTTCATGGCCTACTTTTATGACTACATGGATGGAACCGAAGCTGAGTCTCTTCGGAAGAATTGATACAATAACCAGCGCAACTCCGTTAGCGATAGTAAAGCTTAATCTGTCTCAGGAACTTCCTTCCTATTGGAGTTTGTTTATTGGAAATGTGGGAGGAAGTATTGGAGAGACATCTGCTCTTGCCCTGTTGCTAGGCGCAATATTTTTATTTATAAGGAAACGAATTTCATGGCATATTCCTGTTTCCTATATTGGGTGTGTAGCGTTACTTTCCTGGATATTCGGACGTAACGGTTTATTCACAGGAGACGCATTATTCAGCATATTGAGCGGAGGATTGATTCTTGGCGCTTTCTTTATGGCAACGGATTATGTAACGACCCCAATAACTCCCAAGGGCAAAATTATCTTTGGATTGGGAGCCGGGATAATAGTTGTTCTAATAAGACTGAAAGGCGGATATCCTGAGGGAGTATGTTATTCCATATTATTGATGAATGCTGTAACTCCGCTGATAGACAGATGGAAGTGGACGATCCCAAAAAAATTCGGAGAAATAAATGCGTAATATATTAAAATTATCAGCGAGTTTATTTATAATTGCCGCTGTTTCAGGCGCAATTTTGGGTATGGTCTATACCGCTACGAAAGAACCGATTGCAAGACAAGTTAAAGAGGAAGAAGAAAAAGCCATGAAGGATATTTTCCCAAAAGCAACAAACTTTAGGCTAATAACAGGCGAAGACAACTATATTTATAATGAAGTTCACTCAAAAGATAAGTTAATAGGATATGCAATAGACGCATCAGAACAGGGATTCAGCAGCATAATTAAAATTAAAGCAGGACTGACATTAGACAAAACAATAAAAGATATTAAAATCGTTAAACAGGGCGAAACGCCAGGTCTTGGAACAAGAATAGAAGATAAAAAGTTTACAGATCAGTTTTTTAGCAAAACCTTAAAACAAGTTTTGCTAAAAAAGGACTCCCGCAAAGGAACTATTGACGCCCTTACCGGAGCTACCATATCATCGCGTGCTGTCAGCGAGGCCGTACAAAAATCCATAACAGAATTTTTAAAGATTGAGAGAAAATAGAAATGAGTCTTAAACAGGATTTCACAAGAGGCATTTTCGCAGAGAATCCCACGTTTCGCCTCATTCTCGGCATGTGTCCGACACTTGCTGTTTCAACCTCGCTTATAAATGCTATAGGCATGGGAGCAGCTACTACCTTTGTGCTTTTAGGATCCAATATACTTGTTTCCCTGTTTAGGAAACTTATCCCGTCAAATATTCGCATTCCCGCTTTTATTGTGATCATTGCCACTTTTGTAACTGTAGTAGAGCTTATAATGCAGGCATATTTTCCCGCGTTAAATAAATCTCTCGGGATATTTATTCCATTGATTGTCGTAAACTGTATTATACTTGGCAGAGCGGAGGCTTTCGCATCAAAAAATCCTGTTTTCCCTTCTATTTTGGACGCGTTAGGTATGGGAATAGGATTTACAGGCGCGCTTGCGCTTCTTGGAGCCACAAGAGAAATATTGGGAGCAGGAACGATCTGGGGATATCACCTATTGGGAGCAGGATTTAACCCTGTGATAATAATGATTTTGCCTCCCGGAGCATTTATTGCCCTCGGTCTATTTCTTGGATTCTTTAATAGCCTTGCGAAAAAAAGGAAGATGTAAACAATGCTTTTTACTAAATTATTTATAATATTTCTTTCTGCGGTTCTGGTACATAACTATGTATTAAATAGATTTCTCGGCATATGCCCATTCTTAGGTGTCTCCAAAAACAGTTCTGCCGCGTTTGGAATGGGAATGGCTGTAATATTCGTTATGACCATTGCTTCAATGGCTACATGGCTTATACAGCATTACTTACTAATTCCGTTCAATATAACGTTCTTACAAACAATTACATTTATTCTCGTCATTGCAACACTTGTTCAATTTGTGGAAATGGTCATTGCTAAAACAAGTCCTGCTCTTCAACAGGCATTGGGAATATTCCTTCCTCTTATTACTACAAACTGCGCCGTTCTCGGTGTGGCAACAATTAATAGTGATTCTAATCTTGATTTTATAGGCAGCATTGTGAATGGTCTGGGCGCAGGCGTAGGTTTTACTATTGCACTACTTCTTATGTCTGCAATAAGAGAAAGACTGGATATAATCGACATACCTGAGTGTATGAAAGGCATACCAATTGCGTTTATTATAGCCGGTTTAATGTCGCTCGCTTTTATGGGCTTTACTGGTTTAGTTTCACAATAAAAAGGAAGAGTTAATATGCAAACCGTTTTTACAGCAATTCTGCTTCTTGGAGGACTTGGATTGGCCTTTGGACTTGTACTCGGTTACGCATCAAAAAAATTCGCTGTAAAGATTGATCCTAAGCTCAAAAGCATCATAGACAGTCTGCCGGGAAGCAACTGCGGCGCGTGTGGATTTACAGGATGCATGGGCTTTGCCAGAGCCGTTGCGGATGCTAGAACTTCACCTGACGGATGTGTGCTTATGGATAAGAAAGAGACAAAACTGGTTTCCAAAACTTTCCCGATTCTCCTATGTCAAAGAGCCGCCGGTCAGCAGGAAAAATTTCACTATACAGGTGTTAAAACATGTAAAGCCGCCATGCTCGTTAATGGCGGAAATAATTTATGTGATTATGGATGCCTTGGATTTGGAGATTGCGCTAAGATATGTCCCTTTGGAGCAGTCTCTTTCAAAGACGGACTTCCGGTATTTAATGAAAGTCTTTGCAAAATGTGCGGAAAGTGCATAGAGATATGTCCCAAAAATATTATTAAATTAGTTCCCAAAAATCAGAAAGTTTATATTGCGTGCAACAACAAGGATAAAGGGAAGGCTGCGAGATCAGTGTGTAAAGTTGCATGTATCGGATGTGGAATATGTGTTAAGGCATGTCCTGCGGGTGCAATAACCTTAGAAGACAATCTGGCAATAATAGATGCAAAAAAATGCACCAACTGCGGCGAATGCGTTAAAAAATGCCCAACAAAAGCAATAGTAAAACAGTAAAATTTTTCGTTGCTATCATAAAAAAAATCTGTATAATGGCGGAATCGTTGGGTCGTTAGCTCAACTAGGCAGAGCAGCGGACTCTTAATCCGTTGGTTGTGGGTTCGATTCCCTCACGGCCTACTATAAGAGCGAGGGTGGCGGAACTGGCATACGCGCTAGATTTAGGATCTAGTTCCTTTGCAGGAATGCGGGTTCAACGCCCGCCTCTCGCACTGACGAGTTTTACGCGGGTGTAGCTCAGTGGTAGAGCCCTTCGTTGCCAACGAAGTGGTCGTGGGTTCGAATCTCATCACCCGCTCTGATGTAGTAGTGAAGTGGATTATTAATAATAAAGCAAGGAAGGAACGATGACAGATACTAGCAGCAACGATATTAAGGTAGATATTAAAGATCTTGGAAATTGCAGCCGTCTCTTAAAGATTGAAGTCCCTATTGAATTGGTTGAAAAAGAGACAAAAGATGCATACAGCACTCTCCGAAAAACTGCGTCTGTACATGGATTCAGAACAGGAAAAATCCCCTATCCTATTTTAAAGATGCGCTTCGGAGAAGCTCTAAAAGAAGAAATTAAGGAAAAACTTATTAATCAGAGCTACCAAGATATACTCAAGAAGAATAGTCTGGTCCCTATCTCTGAGCCAAAGATAGAT